>NZ_JASJXA010000028.1:0-69336 GCF_035018905.1 Glaciimonas sp. Gout2
GTCCCCATCCCCCAAGCAAATTCCCGCTCAAGAAACACCCCCAAGTGCGGAATCAACATCTGCAAAACCACTATCCCACCAAGCAACGTCAAAGGAAACCCTACCGCAAAAATACTCAACTGAGGCGATGCCCGATTGAGAATCCCCATTGCCAGATTTAACGTCAGCAATGCAGCAATTAACGGTAACGCCAACATCAGTCCGGCAGAGAACACATTCGCCCCTGCGAGAACTAAAACATACCAACCATTTGCACTGAGTGGCGCATCAGAAATTGGCAAGATATGAAAACTTTCCGCCAATGTAGCGATCACCATCAGATGACCGTCCAGTGCCAAAAAAATCAACATAGCTAACATGTTAAGAAGCCGCGACAAGACCATGGTATTGCCGCCGCTGGTCGGATCGAAAAAGGAAGCGAACGATAAGCCCATTTGCAGGCCTGCGTAATCGCCCGCTGACTGCACCGCTGCAAATACCATTTTCATGCAAAATCCCATCGCGCCACCGATTATTACCTGCTGCATCAAAATCCAGACACCGCCAGCAGATACTAATGGAACGTTCGGCATCGGACCGAGAGTAGGGCCTATCGCCATTGCCAGCAGCGCTGCCAGTCCGACCTTCAGTGGGCGTTGGACGATCGCTTCACCAAATATTGGGGCCGTGCTAATTAGCGCTAACATCCTTACAAACGGCCATAAAAATGCCGCTATCCAAAAGGTTAGCTGTGCAGATGTGACGGATAGAGCTGGCTGCATTAGCCAACCAGTTGTGGAATGCCGGAGAACAACTGACGCATGTAGTCGAGAATGATATTGAGCATCCATGGACCAGCAATAACCAGAGTGGCGAATACCGCAAGTAGCTTTGGAATGAACGAGAGCGTCATCTCGTTGATCTGGGTCGCCGCCTGGAACAGGCTGATAATAAGGCCGGTGATGAGCGCGACCAATAGTAGCGGAGCACCTAGTAACAAGGTGATTTTCATGGCTTGATAGCCAAGGGCCATTACTGTTTCAGGAGTCATTTTGGATAGGCAATAAACGGGAATAAAAAAGATGTGCTCTAGGTATAAAAACTTTGGGCCAGAGCGCCGACCAACAAATGCCAGCCATCAACCAATACGAATAGCATGAGTTTGAATGGTAACGCGATGGTGGCGGGCGGCACCATCATCATCCCCATTGACATCAGGACACTGGCGACGACCAGATCGACGATCAAAAAAGGGATGAAGATGGTGAAGCCGATCTGGAATGCCGTTTTTAACTCACTGATGACAAATGCCGGTACCAAAATCCTGAGCGACACTTCCTCTGGACCTTGCATTGGACCGGTATTGGCTAATCTGGCAAACAAGGCCAGATCGGCTTCGCGGGTTTGTTTTAGCATGAATTGTTTAAACGGTTGAACACCTCTTTCGAGTGCTTGCTCTGCGGTGATTTTATTTTCAGAGAAAGGTTTGTAACCGTCGGTATAAGCTTTATCGAATACCGGAGACATGACAAAGAAGGTCAGAAAGAGTGCTAATCCAACCAATATTTGATTTGGTGGCGAGGACTGTGCACCGATGGCCGTCCGTAATAATCCGAGCACGATGATGATGCGAGTGAAGCCCGTCATGGTCAGTAAAATTGCGGGCAGGAACGACAGCGATGTCAGCAGCAGCATCGTCTGGACACTCAGCGACCAGGTTTGGCCGCCTCCAGGACCTGGTGTGGTGGTGATGCCCGGAATTCCTTGTGCACTGGCAAGCGCAGGCATTAAGGCAAAAAATAGAATCAGGGCGGCAACCGTAAGGCGGACACCGGTGTCTTGACGAAATAGGTTTGGTGCTGACATTAGTCGGACTTTGAATTTTCTGCTGGCTTGGTGTTGAACTGGCTCATTGTTTGTTGGCCTAGCATCGATTTTTGTAGCTTTTGCGCAAAGCTGGCGGCAAGCCCGCTACCAAATGGCTTATTTGATAAAGCCGACCCAGCCGATACAACTGATTCAGTCGTCGCTTCAGCGGACATGGTATGTAGCGCATTGATTCGTCCCGGCGTGACGCCAAGTATGACCCACGTGCCAGCGACTTCGACAATCACAACCCGTTCGCGCTGGCCGACCATTGTGCTACTGACTACTTTGAGCAGGCTGCCGTTGCCTTGACGTTGCATACCCAGACGACGCGCCACCCATGCGCATAAAAAAATCAGGGCGAGGACTACAATCAAACCGAAAGCAGCTTGCAGTAATCCCGCAGCGCCCCAAGACGGAGAGCCGGCCACGCCAGCTCCCGAGGCCGCAGCGAATGCCGGCGCAGATGCTGCACTAACTGTTGATGCTAAAGGCGTTCCGATTGTATTAGATGCTGACGATGCGTTGGCTAGCGCCGGTACGGTCAGCAGCATGCATAAAATCGCGATCAATCGCTTCGCAGAGGTAGACGACAACATTATCGATTCAGTTTATGAATGCGTTCAGACGGTGTAATGATATCGGTCAGACGAATACCAAATTTTTCGTTCACGACAACGACTTCACCTTGCGCAATTAAATAGCCGTTAATTAACACATCCATAGGTTCACCGGCGAGCCCATCCAACTCGACTATTGAGCCTTGCGCTAGTTGTAGCAAATTCTTGATGGTAATGCGGGTGCGACCCAGCTCGGCAGTCAGTTGTACCGGAATATCGAGAATCATATCGATATCTGCTTTGGGAACATCGACGCCCACGCCTTCGCCGCGTAAAGGCTGGAATACGTTGGCTGTGCTTTCAGTCTTTTCTGCTGTGGTCATCGGAACGGGTGCCGTTGGTGATGATCCCATGGTTTGTTCCGCCAGCGCACTGGCCCAGTCATCGGCCGCATTGTTGGTTTTGTCCGATTGCTTGTCATCACTCATTGTCGTTCCCCTTACTTGCATCGCTTTCGCGGTGATTAATCATTTTCTTTACACGCAATGCGTAGCGGCCATTTGATGTACCGTAGCCACATTCCATCACAGGAACATTGTCAACCTTTGCCAGAATCGTTTCTGGCATATCGATCGGCAAAACGTCGCCTACTTTTAGTTGCAATAGCTGGCCGATAGTTGAGGGCAGGGTGATGAAATCGGCTTTTAGCTTGACGTCTGCACTTTGCACTTGTTGCGATAGTTGCTTCACCCATCGCTTGTCTATTTCCACTTCGTCCTGTAACGGATTGGAGAGCAGATCACGAATTGGCTCAATCATCGAATACGGAATACAGACGTGAAGCGCACCGCCAATCGGGCCGAATTCGATGTGGAACGTTGTATTGACTACGACTTCATTCGGAGTCGCAATATTGGCAAACTTGGTATGCATCTCTGCACGAATATATTCAAATTCGATGGGATAGACGGGTTTAAAAGCAGCGCGGTAGCTTTCCAGCGCCAGATCCAGCAAACGTCGGATGATCCGGTGCTCGGTTTGTGTGAAATCGCGCCCTTCAACCCGCATATGAAAGCGACCTTCGCCACCGAACAGATTATCGACTACCAAAAATACCAGATTAGGGTCGAAGACGAAAAGTGCCGTGCCGCGTAACGGCTTCATGTGCACCAGATTGATATTCGCTGGAACGGGTAAATGCCGGACAAACTCACTGTACTTCTGAATATTTACCGCTCCCACAGAAATATCAGCAGTGCGACGCATGAAGTTGAACAATCCTCTGCGCAATTGGCGTGCGAAGCGTTCATTGATAATTTCAAGTGTATGGAGGCGGCCGCGTACGATACGCTCCTGGGTCCCCAGGTTGTAAGACTGGACGCTGCCCGGTGCAATGGGTGGCAGCGGTGTGTTCTCAGAATCACCAGCGACGCCTTGTAGTAAAGCGTCTACCTCATCTTGAGACAGTAGCTGTTCATAAGCCATTGAATAATCTCATCATTACTATTGCACTTTATTAAAAGTCTGCTGTTTTCGCTAATTATTCATCTTCAATGGCCACATCTATTTGATCGTCCATTGGGGCGCTTTGGCTTCATATTTTTTAATCGCCTTGATTTAATATCTCTATATCAGAATGTCATTGCACCACGAACGAAGTAAACAGAACGTCGGTTATCCGCTGTGTCAGCTTGTCAGCTGAAAGAGGCTTGCTGAGCGTCTTAAGAATTTCGACGGATAGTTGTTTTTTGTCGTCTGCCGTGATCAGAGAATCTGGTGTTCGATCCGCTAGCATCAACAAAACCCGACTGCGGGCCTCAGGTAAATACTGTGCAATTGTGCTCTGTGATCCCGCATCTGCGACTTTTAGCGTGATGCCGATATGAAGAAAGCGCTCACGCTCATCCGAGCGCAAATTGACTGTGAATGGCTCTAACGCAACAAAAATGGGTGCTTCAATTTTGACTTCTTGCGGCGTACTCAGATTGGTGCGAGCGACGTTATTAATGCTGCCTATATAATAGGCAATAGCGCCAGTAATGGCCGCGACGAGCAATAGCGTTACGGAGAAAACAACCTTGGCTTTTTTCGATATTGCCGTTGGTTTGGTAATAATGGTCGCCATCATATGCCTGCATAAAATTCTGACGTTCATTGTTGGCGATAAGCGCCAGAAACTATCTGCTAATCAAAAGGGATAAATTACTTCAACTCAGCGCTTCGACTATTAGCTGTTTGCTCGAAATAAACCTTGTCCCACTTAGGCCCAATTGATTGTGATAAACATGCTGAAGAAATTGTTACCGCAAGCAGGAAAATATCGACGTACAGTTTCTGGAGTGTTCATTGTTAAAAAAAACACTTGATATCACTGCTTGGTGCTACCGCCTCATACAAATGTATCAACGCCACGGCTGCTTTGAGGGCGCAATGGTTGAACGGTCAGGTTCTGGTTTGTCTTCGACTGCGCCAACAATCCTGATTCTGTGCTTCCGTGGTTGCGCTGGCCGGATTGCTTTCCGTCATGTTGTGTAAAGGCGCTTTGTTGCTGTTGTTGCTGTTGTTGTGCATCGGCGCTGACTGACGTATTGCTTAGATTAATACCATTTTCCGCAAGTGAACTACGCAACTGCGGCAACGCTGCTTCGATGGCTGCCCGTACTGATTGATGGGCTGATATGAACTGCGCTTGTGCCTGATTGTCATTGAAAGTCAGCGTCACTTTTAATGGACCTAAGTCTGGCGGGTTCAAATGTAGTTCGGCGACGGGTTGGTTATTGTTGCCCATCCATACCACTTGTTTTCCTAACGCCGTACCCCAATCACCGCTGGCGACCGAAGGACCGAGGTGCAGTTGCACAGGATTGGTCAGGTTCGTGTCGAGGTTATTCATATTTGGCGATAACGGCGAAGAATGCACAACCGGTATCATTGCAGCTGATCCTGCAATATTAAACTGATCCAAAATAGGGCTTGTGTTGGCTGCAAGATCTCCTGCGATTGTCTTGGATGTTGCCGTTGCCAGCGCATGCTTTGCACTGGATTGCTCATCTTTACGGCTTTGGTCGTTACCTTTATCAAATTGCTGTTGGAATCCAGTCCCATTTGCAAGGATATTCTGTGCATGCGTTTTTTCAGCGGGCGAGGCTATCTTGTCTTCCGTGTTTGCTGTCTTGCTATCATTTAACGCGGTTTGCCTGTGTTCCGTCGATTGGCCAAACAACCTTTGATCAATACTCACATTGCTCTTGCTGAGGGCTGACTCAGCAGCAGTGCCGTAGTGAGTTTGATCACTAACCTGATCGTTATCTGTACTGAACTCTTTGGTAGTAGCGTGAGAATGATGGCGGTTGCTATTGTTGGTCGTCGCCATCGCATCTCGCAATTGTGTATCTGCCGCCGATGGAAGAGTGTTGAGAGGGTTGGACGGGACATCGGTTGTAACACCTTTTGCCGTTACAGCGGGCTTTTCACTGATCTCCATCAGGGCGAGCCCTAATGATGGCGTTTGATCTGGTGATGTTGTTTGATCGAGGCTCGTAAGTTCAAGGTGTTTTTTCAGCGGTTGATCCGATGTCTTTTCTGCGCTCGGGTCTGTGTCCTTGCTGGCGGACCGACTCTTTTCAAGAGACTGATCGAATTCTTTCCCAAAACTATGCGCTGCATTTTGGTCGATATTTTTAATCGAAGAACTGTCACTAACGAAATTACTTTGAGTAACGGCGATGGCCGCAAGAGCGAGAGACATGAGAGTTCCTTAAAAATTAGTCCGTCGCGGTACGCAACTGGAATTGTCGGGCGGCATGTTCGTCGCTATCGCGTTGTTCACGCTTGTTGATTATGCCAAGTTGTCGTTGTCGATTGCGTTCGGCTAAGGTGCCGAATGATGACAAACGACGTTTGTTCTGTTGCCAGTCGATACGGCCATTCGACAAGCGCGTATCCGCTTGCGCGGCAATCGCACTTTGCTGGTCGATAGCACCGTCTAATGTTCCGATGAAATGCTGAAAGTTACGCCACCGCGCCGACGGCACGCCATCGCGCATTTGGGCTTGCAGCTTATCGTAATACTCTTGTCGATATTCCAGTAGCAACGCCAATTTTTGCGCTGCGCTGGTGTGGGCATTTTGTAGTTGGCCGAGTCGACGAGTAGATTCGTCGGTTTTATTTTGAGCCAGTTCAATTAACATGGCGAGCGGTAAAGTATTGGACATGGGCTTCTTTCAGATCGGGTCAGGACCGGGAAAAGATGGCATTTAATCGGGCCAGTGACTCTTCGACACCGGTACGTTCATCCATCTCCTGCTGTAAAAATGCTTCGATTTCAGGATAGTGTGCGATGGCCTTATCCAATTGCAGGTCATTACCGGCGGCATATGCACCGACACTGATCAAATCACGATTACGTTGGTAGCGCGATAGCATTTGCTTGAAGTGCCGAACCGATGCAAATTGTAGTGGCGTGATCAATGCGGTCATGGCGCGGCTAATGGATGCCTCGATATCAATTGCAGGATAGTGGCCCGCTTCAGCCAGGCTGCGCGATAGGACGATGTGACCATCCAGAATGGCACGGGCGGCGTCAGCGATGGGATCTTGCTGGTCATCGCCTTCTGTCAGCACTGTATAAAAAGCGGTAATCGATCCACCTTGTCCACTGGCGTCGCGTGCACCGTTACCGGCTCTTTCAACCAATGCTGGCAACTTGGCAAATACCGATGGTGGATACCCCTTAGTCGCGGGTGGTTCGCCGACCGCTAACGCAATTTCACGCTGTGCCATAGCATAGCGCGTCAGTGAGTCCATGATCAGTAATACATCTTTGCCTTGATCGCGGAAAAATTCAGCCAGACAAGTTGCATAAGCGGCCCCTTGCAGACGGAGTAATGGCGATGTGTCTGCTGGTGCGGCAACGACTACTGCACGCGCCATTCCTTCTGCGCCGAGCGTGTTTTCTATAAAATCTTTTACTTCGCGGCCGCGTTCGCCGATCAAGCCAACCACTATTACGTCAGCGCTCGTATAGCGCGCCATCATGCCGAGCAATACGCTTTTACCGACGCCGGAGCCGGCAAATAAGCCCATGCGCTGACCGCGCCCGACTGTCAGTAAAGCATTGATGGCGCGTACACCGACATCCAGCACTGAGTCAATCGGCGCGCGGGTCAATGGATTGATTGGCGCAGCAGAAAGTGGCACTTCACGGGAAAAATTGAGCGGCCCTAAGTCATCCAGTGGACGTCCCATAGCATCGACCACACGTCCCAGCATGCCCGAACCGACTGGCAAACGCTTGGCACCGTTCTGTATTATTGGCTCATCAATATGGCCTGATTCAGCATCGTTTGCTATCAACGAGGAGGGTGCTGCCGTCATTGGATAGACGCGTGCACCGGGTATCAAGCCAGCGACTTCACTCCGTGGCATCAAAAAGGTACGGTCACCGGCAAAGCCGACGACTTCGGCTTCGGTGGTACGTTGGGAATAACCTTGAGGCAATTCGATCAGGCAATCACTGCCGACCGGCAAACGTAATCCGACCGCTTCCAACACCAAACCGACGGCGCGCGTCAGCCGACCGTAAGTGCGGATTGGTGTGCTGCGAGCAATATCGATACTGGCACTACCAAGACTCCGCCGCCAGGTTTGAAGATGGGCGTTGGTCGCCGCCGAGGCGGCAAGATCGGTATCGGCGTAGTTATCGGTTTCGTGGAGGTTCATTTTAATCATGGCGAATGATTAAGATTTTTTTCGCTGCGACCAAGTGCAGTCGTTATCCGGTGCCAGCGTGTTTCTAGTGTGGCGTCGATTTCACCGCTGGTCGCATGCACTCTACATCCGCCGCGGTTCAGACTGGGATCAGCGCGCAGCAACCAGCCCGCGGTTTGCAGGTCATCAGACAGATATTGTTTGACCAGCGTCAAATCTTCCGGATGCAGTAAAAGTCGGGGGTTGCCACTCAGGGCAGGCTCAGTTTGCAATAGCGACCGGACTGCTATCAGAATCAATTCTGGATCAGTCGCGAGTTCCCTTAAAACCAATTGTCGCGCAATGTCCAGCGCCAGCGTTATCAGATCATCGGCGATTTCTTTATCTACATTGCGTAAGGCGCTTGATAGCGAAGCCGTGAGCACACGCAATTGGCTTGCTTCACTTTCGCCCAGGGCAATAGCGTCGGCATAGCCTTGCTTTTGACCTTCGAGGTAACCTAACTTAAGGCCTTCTTCCTGGCCCGCCTGAACTGCTTCGGTCCGCAGTCGTGTCAGTTCGGCCTCATCAATCAGAAGCACGGGTTGGAGTTGTTTTAGAGTAGGTTCTTCATTAGCCGAAAGGTCTTGACTGGCGCTGCCGGGTGGAGGTGCGGCAGGTCCGGTTGTCTGGAATGATCCCATTTCCCAACGTTCCCACGCGCTTAAAGACTCTTTGGACTTTAAGGCGGTGGGTCGCTTGGCAAGCGACTTCGGTGGTGCTGACTTATGATCGAGATCAGACAAACGCGTCATCGCCTTGCCCGCCCATGATAATTTCACCAGAATCAGCTAAGCGCCGGACAATTTGTAGAATCACTTTCTGATGGGTTTCTACTTGAGACACACGTACCGGCCCACGTAGTTCTAAATCGTCACGTAACATTTCTGCAGCGCGTTGTGACATATTGTTGAGGAATTTGTCGCGTAATTCCTGCGGTGCACCTTTGAGAGCGATGATGAGTGTTTCCGATTCGATTTCTTTCAACAGCATTTGAATGCCGCGGTCGTCGATTTCCAGCAGGTTTTCGAACAGGAACATCTCGTCAACAATGCGTTGTGCCAAATCGTCATCGTAATTCCGTACGTGTTGAATGACCGACTCTTCCTGCGCACTACTCATTAAATTAAGCATTTCTGCGGCTGCGCGGACACCGCCAAGTCGACTGCGTTTTGTGCCATGTCCGGAAAGCAGACCAGACAATACTTCGGTTAGTTCATTCAATGCAGCAGGTTGTACACCACCAAAAGTAGCAATCCGGAGAACCACATCATGACGCAGACGTTCGTCGAGTAATTCCAATACTTTGGATGCCTTGCTGCGCTCCAGATGCACCATCATGGTGGCGATAATTTGCGGGTGTTCGTCGCGAATCAGTTCGGCGACTTCAGTCGCTTCGAGCCAGTTCAGGCTTTCGATACCACGCGTATGGTCGGCCGAATTGAGAATGTCTTCCATTAGGTCGGAGGCACGATCGCCGCCGACCGCTTTATTCAGAACGGCACGGATATAGCTACTTGAATCCAGACTGATGGCCGAGAATTGCTCGGTCTCTACCCGAAATTCGTCGAGTACCGTTGAAATGTGATCGCGCTTTACGTTACGCAATTGGGACATAACTACACACAGCGCCTGCACAGCCTGCGGTGTCATATGTTTAAATACATTGGCGGCGCCATCCTCGCCGAGTGATAACAGGAGGATTGCGCTTTTTTTGATTCCCTCGTTATCCATTGGCGTTCTTCCCTGAGTCCATCCAATTTTTAATCACCATCGCCACCAACTTTGGATCTTTTTCTGAAAGAGCTTTGGCATGCGTCAGATTTTCCTGATGACGCATGTTGGCACGCACTTGGGCTTCCGCACTCAAGGAGACAGTTTCTGCCGGGATGTCTTCGGCCGGCTCAGCATTGATTGGCAATGCCTGCGGTACTTCTAATGGTGGTGCCAGATATTTGCGCAATAATGGCCGTAGCACGCCAAACCACAACCAGAGGCCAAGTACAGCAATGAGCAGGTATTGGCCCAATGTCTTCCCCAGAGCGATATTTTCAGGTTGCTGCCACCATGGCAATACCGGTTCTACAATCTCGGAGGAAACAAACTGGCTATTGACAACATTGAGCGAATCGCCACGCTCAGTGTTGAAACCCATTGCTTCCCTGACGAGATTGCGCACTTGTTCTAGTTCAGCTGGCGGAATCGCTTGTGCAGCTATTTTTCCCTGAGCATTGCGAATGCCACGGTAATTGACGACAACAGCAACCGACAATCGTTTGATCCCGCCAGCGCTCTGCTGAACATGACGAATTGAGCGGTCAACCTCATAGTTGGTAGTGACATCGCGGCGTACGTTGCTGGAACCGCCAGTACTTGCAGGCCGATTGGCTGCGCCGATTGGATTTGCGCTTGCCTGCGTGGTTGATTGACCACCGGCGGCGGCCGTTGCGCCCGGCAATGGTCGGTTGGCGGCTGCGGTGACAATCGGTGCTGTTGGGTTGAGTGGCGGTTGATTCGATAAAGCGCCGGGAACGCCGCCTGCCGGAGTGGCGCCCTGTTGATTAGAGTCACTCGATTGCTGACTGCGGATTGCTGCTTTTTCCGGATCTTGATTTGGGCGATATTTTTCGTCGGTATTTTCGACTGTTGCAAAGTCAATGTCGGCCACAACTTGGGCCTTCACATTTCCAGAGCCGACAATTGGTTGCAAAATTGCTTCTATGCGACGAATATAGCTTTGCTCTATTTCCTGAGAAAACTTGAGTTGGCTCGCGTCCAGCCCGCGATTGCCTGCGCTTGGCACCGAAAGTAGATTTCCTGCTTGATCGACTACCGTGACGTTATTCGCGTTCAAGTCCGGCACACTGCTGGAAATCAAGTGAGCAATGGCGCTCACCTGGCCCTCATCAATTGCGCGCCCGCGATGTAGTGTCAGGATCACTGCGGCGCTTGGCTTTTGCTGATCACGGACAAATAACGATGGTTTAGGAATGGCGAGATGAATTCGCGCGGTAGCGACGGAAGAGATGGACTCTATCGAATGGGCAATTTCACCTTCTAATGCGCGTTGATAGTTAACCTGCTCAGCAAACTGACTGACGCCGAATTTTTGATTATCCATCAATTCGAACCCAACCGAACCGCCTTTTGGCAGCCCTTGCGAGGCCAGTTTGAGACGCGCGTCGTAGACTTGATCGGATGCGACCAAGACAGCGCCACCGCCGTCTGCAAATTTGTAAGGGATATTCATTTGCTGCAATGAAGCGATGATGGCGCCGCCGTCACGGTCTGACAGATTGCTAAACAGTACGCGATAATCGGGCGCACGCGTCCACAGCCAAAGGGCGACAATCGCGGCAATCACCGCCGCGCCGCCAATAATTATTGGTAACTTGGGATTAGCACGCAGCTGTTCTAATAATGAAAATTTATTTGTATCTGCTGCATTTTCTTTAGCGCCAGTCGAAGCTACGCTCATTCGTAGCCTCCGGAATTAAACGCGGTGGGCGTCAATAAAGATCGAAGCTGCGCTAGTTTCGATGTAAAAAAATGCAATATGTTTTTTTCGTTCACTTGTCGTTTCTTTACCGTTTTTTTGCCGTTTTTTTGTCGCTTCTGCTTAGGTGATAAAAAGCAGATTTCCTCATTTTTGAGAACGTGTTCCGGTTTTTGTATCGATTCAGCATCGATGCAAAATGCGCTGCCACTACTAATCTGTGCGGACAGCCTGTACGACTTTAACAATTGTCGACGCCTTGAGAGGCTTTTGATCAGTGGAATAGGATTGATTTTTGCCATCACTTGGCGCTTTGCCTGATTGGCATAGCTGGTACGCTTCATCACTTCGGGATGCTAGGTGGATGAATGTGCCCAACAATAGAGGAGAGCAACATGGCGATAGCGGCAATTGAGTCGGTTTTGCAGCAATTACGGGCTACCGCGCAAGTTGCGGGAGCGTCTTCGTCTAGTGCCGCTAATCCTGTTGGGGAGTCGATTGGTGGTGGCTTTGCAGGTGAAATGAAAAAATCATTGGAGCGTATTAGCAATGCGCAAACGCACGCGATGGGTCAGGCGGAGTCGTTCGAACTAGGCAAACCGGGAGTTGCGCTCAATGACGTCATGGTGGATTTGCAAAAAGCCAATGTAGGCTTTCAAATGGGACTACAAGTTCGCAATAAAGTGGTAAGTGCTTATCAAGAGATTATGAATTTGCCTGCTTGATAGATTAGGTGGCTAACCTGAGCGTGTGGCGTTTTCCTAAGTGTGTGAGGTTTTTTTGAAGCGACCCTACAGTTTTAGATGTCTATTGCCGATAACCTGATTAACGGTGGCTTGCACATAATGGTGGCTTGCACAATGTACAGGTCCAACGTTACGGCAACGTAGCCGGCATCCATCAATTTTGCAAATAGGAGTCGTACCATGGCATCAGTCATTAACACCAATTCCCTTTCGCTGCTGACCCAAAACAACCTTACCAAGTCACAGTCTTCGTTGAGTACCGCGATTGAGCGCCTATCGTCCGGTTTGCGGATTAACAGCGCTAAAGATGATGCGGCAGGTCAAGCAATTGCTAACCGCTTCACAGCAAACATCACCGGTTTGACCCAAGCCTCACGTAACGCGAACGATGGTATCTCGCTAGCGCAAACCACTGAAGGCGCGTTGACCGAAGTTAACAATAACTTGCAACGGATTCGTGAGCTGGCGGTGCAGGCAGCTAACGGTAGTAACTCCGGCAGCGATCTGAAGTCGATTCAGGATGAAATTACCCAACGTTTGGCGGAAATTGACCGTACATCGGCACAAACTGATTTCAATGGCGTCAAAGTATTAGCCTCAAACAAAGCGCTCTCCATTCAGGTTGGTGCAAACGATGGTCAAACCATTGACATCAATTTGCAAAAGATGGACACCACTGCGCTAGGTATGAACGGCTTTAACGTCGATGGCTCAGGAACGGCGAACTCAACGGCAGCGGTTAAAGACTTAAAAGCAGCGGGTTACGCAGCTGGGACTGTTACCAACGGCACGACAGCGTATACCAAAGCATATGGCGCATCGGACGCTGCGACGCTGTCGACAGTATTTGGCAAGATTGCAAGTGGCGACACGGTCACGGATTCTGTTAATCCAACCGCTTCGTATAAATCTAACGGTACAAGTTTTGACTTTGCCGATACGGCACGTAGTCTTGCCAAAGTACGCACGGATTTAAAGCCAGCTGCAGGCGCATTCACAACAATCAATGTAAAAATTGGTGGTACCTCACAAGATGCCAAAATTGATTCAAGTGGTAAGTTAACGGCAGCCGATGATGGTTCCGTTCTTTATCTTGATGCAACTGGAAACCTGTCAAAAACTAATGCTGGTAGTGATCCGCAAGCGAATATCAATGGCGGTACGGGTACCGGTGATATTCTTGAAAGTATGAGTAAGACAGGTGGTACAAGTGGT
Source organism: Glaciimonas sp. Gout2 (assembly GCF_035018905.1). Taxonomy (NCBI): domain Bacteria; kingdom Pseudomonadati; phylum Pseudomonadota; class Betaproteobacteria; order Burkholderiales; family Oxalobacteraceae; genus Glaciimonas; species Glaciimonas sp. Gout2. The sequence goes on from NZ_JASJXA010000028.1 coordinate 13,611, forward strand.
GTAATCACTTCAGGCGCAGCCAAATACACACTGACTGTAGCCACTGCTACTGTAGGATCTACTGGTCTCAATATATCCAACTCAGCGTTGAGTTCGCAACTTAGTGCTAGCAGCGCTACTGTTGGTAGTACGATGGCTATCACGCTTGCTGGAACTAAGTACGATGTCAAAAATACTGCTGGTACTGTAGCAGTCACTGATGATGCTTCAACCAAAGCAGTGAATGTTGATATGAATGGTGCGCTAACGACTGATACTGCTGCAACATTGTATGTGCATGACAATGGCACTGTCACCGATAGCGCTTCTAACCAGGTCTACAACGACTCTGCACATGCTGATAAGTTCACGTTAAATAAAGGTAGTGGCAGCACTGCTACCGCCAACGCGTTATCGGTCATTGATGCTGCGCTGTCGAACGTTGACGGTTTGCGTAGTTCATTGGGTGCGGTACAAAACCGTTTTGCATCCACGATCTCTAACCTTGGTACAACTATCGTCAATTTGTCTTCTTCACGTTCACGTATTGAAGATGCAAATTACGCGACTGAAGTGTCGAACATGACGCGCGCTCAAATCTTGCAACAAGCCGGTACTTCGGTGTTGTCGCAAGCGAACAAGACAACGCAAAGTGTTCTGTCGTTGTTGCAATAAATTTATCAGAAGTTGCCGTCAGCGATTAGTTCGCTGACGGCAGTGGGGTGATCGATTATGTTGCTGGATCGTGAATCCGATAAACAAGCATTTAGACAGTCCTGGATTGCCTATCTGCTTGTGTTGTCTGCTTCCCTTACTTACGTTAACCAGTCTGGCTTTTGCTAATTGTCAAAGGCGTGAGTGGTTAGCGAATGGTTGAAGTGCTGCACGTGACATATCGATTTAATTTGGTTAGCAGTATTGCCGCTAAAAAACGGTAAGTCGCGAATCTAATATCTATACCGCTTAATTAGCTTTTGCATAAGTTAATAGAGCGACGCAAATGACAGAATTTGGAGATTTATCATGACAGGGATTGTTACCGATGGTATTGGGTCTGGACTTCAGCTTGGCCCTTTGCTGGATCAGTTAAAGGCCGCTGAGCAGATTCCACTTCAGGCGTTGCAGGCGCAGTCGGTCAGTTATACCTCTAAATTGTCAGCCTACGGGACGTTGAGTAGTCTGCTGAATAATTTCCAGACGGCGTCCAGCGCGCTTGCTGCATCCGCTTTGTATCAGACAGTGAAAGCGACTTCAGGTTCGGCCAGTGTGCTGACGGCAGTTGCGGGCGCGAACGGCGCTGCCGGTTCATACGCTATTAACGTATCGCAATTGGCGCAAGCCCAAACGCTGGCAGCTGTCGGCCAGGCCAGTGCTAAAACGTCGATTGGTAACGGCACGGTGACGATTCAGTTCGGGAAAGTGTCCGGCGGCACGCTCGATCCATCGACTGGCAAATATAGTAATGCGACGTTCGCGGCAGATGCTAGTCGTGCTGCCGGTTCGGTGACGATTGATAGTTCCAGTAATACGTTAGAAGGGATTCGTGACGCCATTAATAAGAGTACGACGCTGGGAGTAACAGCGACCATTGTGAATGATGGTGGTACTAACCCAAACCGTTTGGTACTGACATCAAATACGACTGGTGAAACTTCCAGTATGCAGATTTCGGTAACTGGTGATGCGGCATTGGAAAATCTTTTGTCGCAAAATGTGGGTGGTGGCAATCAAAATATGCAGGAGACGGTGTCTGCCATGAATGCGAAACTGACCGTCAATGGCATCGCTATTACGAGCGCCAGTAATACGGTGACGGATGCGATTCCAGATGTGAGCATGACCCTTGTTTCAGCAGCTAATACGACACTTACCGTGGCGCGCGATACCACTGCTGTCTCGACAGCCGTAACGGCGTTCGTAACTGCTTATAATAATTTACAAAAAGCCGCTACGACCTTGACTGCGTATGACGGGACCAGCAAAACTGGGGCTGTACTATCAGGTGACTCCGTCTTACGCTCAATACAGAGCGGCATTCGTTCATTACTGACTACGCCGCAAAATGTCACTGGAGGTAGTACAGGTGGATTCGCCTCCCTCTCGCAAATTGGTGTTTCTCTTCAGACCGATGGCACGTTGTCCATCGATTCAGTTAAATTGAGTAAGGCACTGAACACTAATCTGGATAGCGTTGGAGAATTATTTAGCGGGACCACAGGCAATAGCGGCACTGGTTTGGGGACGCAGTTAACGTCATTGTTGAAAGGTTTTAACGCTACAGATGGGATGTTGACGGCGGCTACTTCCGGTGTCAATAAGACGCTGGATGATCTCAGCAAGCAATACAAGGTCATGTCTGCGCAAATCGACGACACGATGGCGCGCTATAAAAGTCAGTTCACTGCGTTGGATTTGATTGTCACCCAACTAAATGCGACAAGCACCTATTTGACCCAACAGTTCGACGCAATCAACAATACGAAATAAGGTAGATAGCCATGTACTCGTCCCAAGGTTCCAAGGTGATCAATTCAGGCGCACAGGCCTATGCAAAGATGGGTGTCGAAAGCGCCGTTATGAGCGCCTCGCCACACCACCTCATTACCTTGCTGTTTGATGGTGCCAGGACCGCTATTAACATGGCACGCCATCATATGGTTAATAAAGAGATCGTTGCCAAGGGCAATGCCATTTCTAAAGCGATTAATATTATAGATAACGGCCTGAAGGCAAGTCTTGACGCTGAGATAGGCGGTAAGGATGGCGCTGAACTGGTAGCGAATTTGTCGGCTTTATATGACTATATCAAGCAGCGTTTGATGTTCGCCAACTTGCGTAACGATCCTGCGCTGTTGGATGAGGCGGCTCGCTTACTGGAAAATATTGGCTCAGCGTGGCGTGAAATTGATCCAAATAAGAAGAGTTGAAAGAAGCCCCGACGATACCGCTGGAAATTTCAGTAATGGGTACTCGTCTGGCAACTCAGTCAAGCACGCCGTTTAGTTTCAACATTGCGCTAAAGTGAACCGATAGAGCAGCACAACAAGAGAATGCGATGAGATGTCAAAGCGATGTAATACATTGTTACGAGCAAATTAAACCCATCACCGGCCGCATGCTGGCATTGGCTCGGGCTGGTGATTGGGACGCAATGCCACCGCTGGAGGAGGAATTTAGAAGATATGTTAATCATCTCAAAACGATAGAGTCGAGCTATCCACTTGATCCGTCTGAGTTGGAAAAGAAATACTTATTACTCCGACAAATATTGGCTGATGATGCCGAGATCCGCGATCTGCTGACGCCGCAGGTTGCACGATTAGGTATTCTGATGGGAAATCTACGGCGTCAGCAGAATCTCAATCAGGCCTATGGTCGATAGCGTTGGTCTGGTCGTATGAGTGGCATTACACCTATCGTCGATACGCTGCTGGCAACGACATTGACGCAGCGCCTCGATCTGGTTCCCCTCAAGTCTGCGTTGCAGCTTTCCGAGCCCACCGCGGTGACCAATGCTGGCGCAGTCAACAACGACCTTCGTCTTCCTTCCCGCGCTGCAACGGACACGCAATTGGGTCGAGGTTTGCAGCCAATGCGTGGCGCTGCAGATGTGGTTTTGTATTCCGCTGAGACGCCACCCACATTGAGTGCCACCGCGCGGGCTATTAGTGCTATTTTGGGCGGCCCTCAAAATGGTCCCGGTTCAGCGGTCTTCATTAAGGGAGAAGCGCCGTTATTGCCGGCCATGCCGATAGATGGTCGCGCCTCTTTGCCATTGCACTTGCTGGCATCTGTTTTGGCGAGAGTGGTATCCCACAGTGGCTTGTTTTACGAATCCCATCTGTTGCAATATTCCAGCGGCCGTCGTTCACTGGCACAAATGGCGCAGGAGCCACAGGCGCGACTCGGCACACTGGTGCAAAGCCGTCCAGAGTTATTTGGCGCGAATGGGACGCGTGCAGATTTGCCGTTATGGGCCGAGCAGGCCAGGGGAATGTCTTCTGTACTCGCCACGACTACGAGCAGCCGTTTATCCGGTTTTTCGATGACTTCCGGTTCACAGGATCCGACAGGGATAATGGAATCTGACCATGGCGTCACCACTGACCGCTCCTCGGCAATCGCGCCGCATGTACCACAGCAATTGACTAATCCTTCTCTACCTAATACGTTGGGTACCAGCATGCTGAGAGCTTACAGCGGGCAATATACGCAAAAGGATACAGATCCCTCAAAAAGTGATTCCAGCGATGACAATGGGGCGAACGACATACTATTGTCGGAGAAAAATTCGGCCCCCTCGATATCTCAAAATGATAAAACGTCTGTTATTAATTCTATGACCGCAGAAATGCGTCCTGATGCGGCAGAGTTGGTCCGTCAACAACTTAATTTTCTGGCGTCTCCGGTGTTTCGTTGGCAAGGCGAGGCATGGCCCGGTGCGTCTATGGAGTGGGAGTTGAACCAACAGCATACGCAGCGTAAAGATCAACCCAATTCACAAAATGCCCAGATTGATCCAGCGGTAGTTGGATGGAGTACCTATTTGAAGCTGAATCTGCCTTCTTTGGGAACGTTGGAGTTACGATTGCATTTGGCCGGACAAAGCATTGAAACCAACATCGTGGTCGGCGATAACACAAACGCTAACCTGCTGCGCGATCACACTGCTGATTTGCGTAGTCGTTTTATTGCTAGTGGCCTGGATGTGACGTCGTTACAGATATCAACCTCAGAGTCAACGGGCGCGGATGTTGAGGATGATAATGTTGTAAAAAAACGTTAAAACTATTTAAACAATCTAACCAGCAGAATAAATCTCGCCGATACTGTAATATTATAATAGAGAAACATTTGTGCAGTTTAAAACAATATCATTGAATTTTGTCTAAGCATAATCGGCGCAATGCACGCAGGTTGCGATAGAAGCCTGGCAAATAAAAAGGTTGAGTATGGAGGCTTTTGATGTGGCGAAGCGTCATAGTGCGGTAGCGCTCTCCTACTCAGGCAAAGAGTCGGCACCAATTGTTGTGGCTAAAGGTTACGGCGTTACTGCTGAAGCGATAGTGGAACGCGCACGAGAACATGGTCTATACGTTCATTCGTCACCGGAGTTATTGAATTTATTAATGCATGTTGCGCTGGATGAGAAGATTCCTCCCCAGCTTTATCATGCAATTGCGGAGTTGCTGGCATGGCTCTATAGGCTTGAGGGAGGCCCGGTAAGGGAGGCCCGGTAAGGGAGGGGATGCCGAATGACAAACGATAAAGGGTGGTGGGGACATGCGCAATCGTTTGCCTGGATTGATATAACGTTATCTAAACACAAATAGAGATTCTGACGCAAAAAAAAGCGAGTCTCTTTACATGCGGGATGTTCGCTGAAGGAGTGTGCTCTACGATTGCGGCAATCTAATGAAATTTCCTTTTTTTGGAAATTTATTTATAGTTGAACACAACAGGTGCTTTGGTATCGATGGACTGGTGACGTAAATTGTTTAAATAAACGTTGCACCATCCACGATAGCGAGTTGCCATTGTCTGGCAAAAAGTAATGAATACGAACGTTGTTTCATCAATCCGGGTCGTGATTGCAGATGATCACCGGATTGTCAGAAGAGGGTTAGCGCACATTTTGAGTGCGAGTCCGGGCATAACAGTGGTTGGGGAGGCCAGTGACTATGTCGGTATAACGCAGATATTGCGAGAACAACCTTGCGATGTATTATTGCTCGATATTTCGATGCCGGGGAAAGATGGTATCGAAATTTTGCATTTGCTCAAAAAACGTGAGCCCATGTTACGGATCATGGTTCTCAGTAGCCACGGTCCGGAAAAATTTGCAGTGCGTGCGCTGAAAGCTGGCGCTGCCTGTTATCTGACCAAAGATGAGGCACCAGACGAACTTATTGAAGCTGTTCGGGTGGTCGCTCGCGGTAAAAAATATATTACCGAGGGAATGGCAGAGTCTCTGGCGAATCACGTTGTCGATGAAGATGACCTGATGCCGCATCAAACGCTTTCTGATCGTGAGTTTCAAACCGTCCGGATGATCGCATCAGGACAAACACGCACTGAAATTGCCCAAACTTTATCGATCAGCCCTAAAACTGTCAGCGTGTATCGCTCACGGGTATTTGAAAAAATGGGTATTCGTACCAATGCGCAGCTAACGCAATATGTCATTAAGCATGGCTTGCTTGATTAAACCGAAAGGTATCGCAGATATCAAGTTTTAATAATTCACTTTCGGAGGTCTTTTAAGTCATCGTCAGTGCGGCCTTTAGATAAATCTGGCGCCGCCAACAATGATTGGATTATCAGCTAACGTCGTCTAGAGCGGGAACTAAGTCTGATTGATAGTCCAAATTAAGTTCTATTCCATGCCTTTTTCCCCGTATCAGCATGCGGTGGATGTGTTTATATTTGATGTTCCAGTGTGATTGTTATGCGCGTGTCGGTGCCGAGACCCCTGTGAACTAAATGATGCTTTACATTTGACAAGGATGAAGTCTATGCCGCATACCGCAATAACCGCAGCCAAAATGCTAAACCAACCTCAGGCACAGTTTCATACACGAAAATCTGCTGCACGGCAGGAAGCTGTCGGACGTGAATTTTTGATTTTTACTTTGGGTAAGGAAGAGTACGGGATCGATATTTTAAAGGTGCAAGAATTACGTGGTTACGACAACGTCACCCATATTGCCAATGCTCCTGATTTTTTAAAAGGGGTCATCAATCTTCGTGGAATTATTACTCCGATTATTGATATGCGCATCAAGTTCGGGCTTCACGCGGACGCCTACGATCAGTTTACTGTCGTCATTATCTTACGTCTCTACGACCGTGCTGTGGGCATCGTTGTTGATAGTGTTTCTGACGTGATTACCCTGTCGTCAGAACAGATCAAGCCAGCGCCTCAAATGGGGATGCTGGTCAATACCGACTATTTGATCGGATTGGGTACGGTTGATGCGCGTATCCTGATTTTGATGGAAATTGATAAGCTGATGTCATCCGATGAAATTGGCATGATTCAGAAACTGACAACATGATCAGGTTTTAACGGCGTGTGGTCATGACCATTCCGAAGTATCGATGTCAGTCTGGTTATATTATATGAATGGTGCGTAGTCTCATTTATTAACGCCTTATTGACGCCACTTCACGACATCCTTTTTTCATTTCGCTATAGCGATGATTTTATCTGAACCGATAGTCTGGCAACCGTAATGCAACGATTCAACCCTCGCCGATCACACCGGTACAATCAGACCAAGACTGGAAGTATTTTTTCTGGAATCCGGTATTTTCGACTTCTCAACGTCATCGTGATAATGGTTGTCGTGACGATCGGTTATATCTGGCTGCATGCCGGTTATCAAATCGGATTTGAATTTGATAGGGATCTTAATGAAGCCCAGCGCGACAGGGTGGTATTGGTTGGGCATTATGTGAAGCACCTCGTCCACGAGATTGACGAACGAGATCGTATGTTAAGACAGGTGCGTGCGGACTATGGCATTAGTAGTGAAAAATTTACACAATCGGCGCAGGTCCAGGAAAATCACTTACCAGCGCGCGCATTGTCGGCGCGCTCGTCCTCGCAAATTCCTCCTCAACCATCTTTAACGCAAAGGTCCTTAACTCAGCGCTATGCTCCTGCATATGCCGGTCTTTATAACGAGTTAGCGATTGTTGGTGAAAATGGACACGTGGTCGCATCAACAGCGATTCCGACAGTGACTAAAGTAAAGATGGCGGAAGGTGTCGATCTGAGCCGGCAGGAACTGTTTATAGCGAACCGTGATAGCAGCGAAGATATCCTGAGAATAGGAAAACCATATCAGACACCCGGAACCAGTCAATGGGTGATGACCATGTCGCGTCGCCTATTGTCGCCAGCTGGCGAGTTTGCCGGTATTGCACTGATACGATTTCCTATTGAGCAGATGTCCTATTTTTATCGCAATACTGAGCCTCTCAGTAATAGCGAAATATTTGAACCTGGACATGTAAATCTGGACGCCGAAAGTGCGATTGAGCGAGTTGTACTATCTTCCATCATAGGGCTGCCGGTGTTGACAGATGGGGCTTCAATGGTGAAGCCGATTGATCAATCTCATAATCCGAGAAACGCGGGTGATGGTTTTCCTGCCGCAGACCCGTTGGCGTCGCGCGCAATCGTTTATAAACTAGGTCCTTATCCCATTTTGGTATCGGTCGTTTTTGCGCAATCGGCGGTAATTCCCTCGCAATTTACGCATCAAATTACTAACTACATCACGTTTGCTTTGGTGCCGACTTTATTGATATTAATCCTCGTATTCTTTATTTATAGAACGATTAAACGACAGTATTTTGTTGTCAAAAAATACGATATCATGCGGCGCCGCGCGGTTGATGCAACCAAGAGAAAATCACGCTTTCTTGCCACTGTAGTGCACGAGTTACGGACGCCACTAACTAGCATACAAGGTTATTCAGAGCTGGTACGTGATGGTAGTACGGATGATTTGAGTCGAGAATTTAACGATCTGATTCATCAAAGTGCAGTCCATCTTCATAGCTTGTTGAACACTTTGTTTGATCTGGCAAGAATTGAGGCTGGAAAGGTGGTGATATTTCGGGAGTCTATTGATTCGGTGACTTTCTTTAACTATATTTGCGCCGTACACCAACCGGCAGCAAAAAAGAAAAGTTTGAGTTTTGGCATGCTGCTGGCTACAGATTTGCCAATACAATTCTTTAGTGATCGGATGCGACTCTCACAAATACTAAACAATTTGTTAGACAACGCAATTAAATTTACGGCAAAAGGGGGCGTCTCGCTAGAAGTCGTTGTGGTGAAAGGAAAAATTCGGATCAAAGTGCTAGATACCGGTTCTGGTATAGAAAAAAAGGATTTGGCGCATTTGTTTGAATATTTTTACCAAACAGATACGGTGAGAGTGCAACGTGGCGAAGGCTTGGGGCTTGGACTGTCGCTCGCCAAGGAGTTCGCAGAACTTATTGGTGGCGCTATCAGTATCGAATCACAGTTAGGTGTTGGTACCGTTGTGGAACTCACCATTCCTATCGATTCACGCTAGTCACCAGCCTTCATTTTGCGTAATGCCGGAGTACTTTTAAATCGGCGCAGTAACACATCGCATGATGTAGGGAATAGTGCATTCTGCTGCTGGTTCACTCAAGAAAGTAATTATGAGACTATACAAATGTTGTTACTGAGGGCATCACCGCTGTTACTATTATTTCAGCCATACCAGCAACCGCAGCGGTTGCTGCGACGACCGCCATTTGTCTTTTCATCAGTGAATCACTGACACGCGATGTGTTCCTACCTTATTCTTGTCGTCGAAGACAATCCCATTAATCGTCGCCTGTTGCAAGTGCAACTGGCGTCTGAGGGCTGGCAAAGCGAGGTCGTAGAGACAGGCGCAGCGGCGCTGTCCTGGTTACGCAAACGTCATGCTGATAAACAAGCCTGGCCTTCAGCGATGGTGACGGACTATGTGCTGGAAGATATGACGGGCGTACAACTGCTTCATAGAGTGCGGGAATGGGAAGTGGAACTGGCGGGAGCTGATGCTATGGATAGTACGGCACTTGCGTCTATTCCCGTCCGATTACCGCTACCAATGATTCTATATAGTGGAATGTCTCTTGATTTTTTAAAGACCAAATCACGTGGGCTAGATTGCCTGGCCATTATCACTAAGCCGATTGGTCGCCGACAATTGCGGGATGCATTGTCACCATTGATCAACCGCCGTACATCCACGCGTTACTCTTTTGCGCGATCCAGATTGCCGAATGATCCGTCGCCCTTAGCTGAGTCGTATAACTCTCTCAGTGTGGTAATAGCGGATATGCCGATGGATTTGCTAATTGAATTGCTGCAGTTTGGTGAGGAAGGATTAATATGCATCCGCAATAGCCTTCGCATCGGGGCATTGGATCAGGCCGCGAGTGTCGCTCATGGAATAAGGGGAGCGGCGGGGATATTGCGGTGCGTTCAAATCGCACAATCGGCGACAGAAATTGAAACGCAGGCGCGGCTTGGAATCGCAACACATTTAGATAGAGGATGCAATCATCTTCAGATCGGGCTAGAACATCTTCGCCGACACATCGCCTTTTCGGAGCAAGTCCACAATACCCAGGTTAGTCGCTGACTTCCTGACCTAACTGACCCATTTTTCACACTCCGTGTATCCGATCAGGCCATTGCTGCGATCAATTTCGTTTGCATGGCTTGATCGTGAAATCGTGATCATTCTTTTTGTAGGAATAATTCCTACAAGCGATAGCCCAAATATTTCATTTAGATTAAGAAGAGTGCCGACTCTTTTTGCGTCAAATATATTTCATAATTGCCGTGTGGAAAGTTGAACTAAAATAAAACGTTATATTTTTTTCAGTTTTATGGAAGTGTTGTTGTCGTCTAGGGGAATTAAATGGGTGGCCTTGGCAGTGAAATCGGGGAAGTAAACTTATCTTATTTATTGTTGGCACAGCGCTTGTTAAGGGAGGACCGCGCAACAGCAATGTTCCGTCTGGGGTTGTCAAAGGAGTTAGCCGAGCTAATCAGTGATTTGTCTTTATCGCAAGTGATTAAACTTGCCGCTTCGAGTTTATTGTTATGTCGCTTCCGTTTCGATGACCACGCCATCTTGTCGTCATTAACCCACGAGGGCAAAGATAACAGTCTGCAGCAGGCACACGCCGCTATTCTGTTGGCTAGTCAAGAGGTTGAAGGCATTCATTGATGAAACTTCAACTTGATGGAATTTACGCAAGCTTTGATGACTATTGGCCTCTGAAAGTGCTTCATGGCTAGCAAAAGCGTGATTCTTGAAGCACAGGAAATTCAGCTGGCAATGGATTTGATCAAACTTGGTGCGCGCTTACAGTTTTTAGAGGCTGAGACCAGCTTGAGTCGTGATCGGCTCATAAAACTATACAAAGAAATCAAAGGGATGTCGCCCCCTAAGGGATTGTTGCCGTTCTCTACCGATTGGTTTATGACATGGATGTCTAATATTCATTCGTCTATGTTCTACAACATCTATCGTTTTATGATTACGCATGGAGAGTGTAAGCAGATTGTTGCCGTTATAAAAAGTTATCGGCTTTATCTGGAGCAGGTACAGCAACAAGGCGGTGAACCGGTACTCGATTTCACTCGCGCCTGGACGCTTGCCCGCTTTTTCGACAGTGGCATGTTGCAATTGACTCCTTGTAGCCGTTGTAAAGGCCATTTTGTGGCGCATGCGCACGATCCTCAACAGGGATTCGTTTGTGTCTTGTGTCGCCCCCCTTCGCGCGCGGGAAAGACCCGCAAATTAGCTGCTAGCAACAAAGCAGAAGCAGAAGCTCTACAGCACAAACTTAATCACCACCACCACGGAATACGCCATGCATCCGTGGCCTGACGGCGTCGTTGCTTTGAAAGATAGTGTGCAATTGCCGCTCTGCCAGCGCTGCCGGATTCATCAATACGTGGCACCGAAAGGTTCAGTTTCATAGATTGAACCCGCATATTGGCGGTATTTTTGCTGCCCGGTGTGGTTTTTTATAAGGGGATGGATAGTGCTGGTTTTAATTGGTTATATCGTGGTGGCGGTATCCGTATTCGGGGGCTATGCACTGTTGGGTGGCAACCTCGGCGCACTCTATCAGCCGGTAGAATTATTGATGATCGCCGGTGCGGGTATTGGCGCATTTGTGGTCGGTAATAATGGAAAGGCAATCCGTGCCACGTTGAGAGAACTTCCTAAGTTGTTACGCAGCTCTAAGCACGATAAAGCGCTTTACATGGAGTTGATGGCGCTAATGTACGTGCTGCTGGCAAAGGGCCGTAAAGATGGGATGCTGGCACTGGAGTCAGATATTGATGATCCATTGAATAGTCCGCTGTTTGCACAATATCCGATGATTTTGAGCGACGCTAACGTGATTGAATTTTTGACCGATTATCTGCGTTTGATTATCAGCGGTAATATGGATTCGTTCGAAATTGAATCCCTCATGGATCATGAAATAGAAACCTATAAACATGAATCCGAGGTTCCTGCCCAAAGTTTAGCTAAGGTAGGTGACGCTTTGCCTGCATTCGGTATTGTCGCTGCAGTCATGGGCGTAGTCCATGCGCTGGCCTCCGCCGATTTACCGCCAGCGCAAATGGGGATGTTAATTGCCAACGCGATGGTGGGTACTTTCCTTGGTATTTTATTGTCCTACGGTTTCGTATCGCCGCTGGCGACATTGATCGAACATCAGGTTGCTGAGTCTGCCAAACTATATCAATGCATGAAGGTAACTCTGCTTGCTAGCCTGAACGGATACGCGCCGCAACTGGCAGTTGAATTCGGTCGAAAAGTATTGTATTCGACAGAGCGGCCATCCTTTTCCGAACTCGATCAACATGTGCGCGAAGTGAAGAATCGGTAAGTGGATTATTGACCGGTTGCATGAGCGCCGCGCGCATAGACGGCGATCAAATACATAAAATAATTTATTAGGACGATGGACATGCGGAGATGGTATGAGTAAGGGGCAACATCGCATTGTCATAAGACGTTCCGCACCTGTCAAACCGCCACAACATGGTGGTAGCTGGAAGATTGCATACGCTGATTTCATGACCGCGATGATGGCCTTTTTTCTGGTGATGTGGTTATTGTCGATATCAACCCCGCGGCAACTTGTTGGCATCGCAGAATACTTTCGGACGCCGCTAAAGGTAGCCATTAACGGCGGTGACCGTAGCAGCATGAGTAATAGCGTGATACCTGGCGGCGGCCGCGATCCAACGCGATCGGACGGCGAAGTTAATCGGGCAGCAAAGGTTGCCGCTGATCTTGTCGGTGCAGGCAATGCTAGTGATGCCAGTGATAACAAACGCCTGCGCGAACTTAAGAAGCGGCTCGATTTGGTAATTGAAGCCAACCCTTTGCTTAAAAAATTTAAACCGCAATTACTGATTGATATTACGACCGAAGGTCTGAGGATTCAGATTGTGGATAGTAAAAAACGGCCAATGTTCAATCTGTCAAGCGCTACGGTCGAGCCTTACATGCGCTTAATTTTGCGAAAAATCGGGCCGGTTTTAAGCGAGTTGCCAAATAAAATTACTCTGTCTGGCCATACCGATGCCACGCCTTATGTGGCGAGTGAGAGAGCCTATAGCAATTGGGAATTGTCGGCCGATCGCGCCAATGCATCGCGTCGCGAGTTGATTGCCGGTGGGATGGCAGAGGACAGAGTGCTGCGGGTTATGGGGGTTGCTTCGAGCATGCATTTAAACAAGGCAGATCCATTCGATCCGATCAATCGTCGCATCAGTATTGTCGTGCTGAATCGCCATTCGCAGGAGCAGATTGAATATGAGAATGCGACTGGAAATGAAGTGCAAACAGTCGGTTCGAAGTCGCGCATAGGAAATGGCAGCAATGCTGGCAGCGACACCAGCGTTGGTACAGATACGGCCACGATCGGCCCCGGGCGTCCTGATGTGGTAACACAGTTACGCAAAATGGTACCGTCCAAACCGTCACCCTGACGTTAGAAGTTAGGCGACGATTTCGCCAATCCCTGGCAATCGGGCTGCGTGGTAAAGCATTTACTTCATCACCAATAAGCGCCGGCATATCCTCACAAAAAAAATTATCCTTTAGGTATTCAGAAAACCCATTTGCGTCCGTAATACCGTATGCAGCAGTATTTGCGAAGTAGCGAGCATGCCGTATTTAAGGCGTTAAAAAATAGGCAGTATTGAGCAAGGATGTGAGTGCCAATGGACATAACCGAGTTTTACCAGACCTTCTTTGAGGAGGCAGAAGAATTACTCGCCGAAATGGAGCAATTGCTACTGGGCCTTGATCTTGACGCCCCTGACAATGAGCATTTAAATGCTATTTTTCGTGCCGCACATTCAATTAAGGGTGGTGCTGCAACGTTCGGATTCGTCGCATTGACTGATACGACCCATCTTTTAGAAAGTTTGCTGGATCGGGTACGACATCAGGAGTTGATATTGCACAGCACAATGATCGATGTATTTTTGGAAACAAAAGACGTGCTACAAGAGCAATTAAATGCCTATCGGGTTGGCGTCGAACCAGCGCCGGAAATGGTCGCTCGTATTTGTTTGGTATTACAACATTTGGCGCAGGAAGAGCTGAGGAAACAAGGATTGTCAGACATTCCTGTTAGACCTGTATCCGTTGTGATGCCAATCACGCCCATTCTCCCTAATCCTCTAATCATCGTTGATGCAGAGGATTTGGCCCAGCAGAATGATTCATCAAAATCCATCTGTTTGAAGGTGCGATTTTCTGGTCTGGTCGACAGCGACCATTCGTGGTTGATCGCTGAAATGGCAAACTTAGGCGATGTGCTGGCACAGACGCAAAGTGACGATAGCTTGGTAGTCTGGCTTAGAACTTCCTGTGAACCCGATGACATTATTGCAGTATGTTGTTTTGTTATAGACCTGGATCAAATCGAAATTACACGTGAACTGGCGGAGAGAGTCGAGACTTTAGTCGCTGCACTACAATCCGAAGTGTTGCCATTGCCGCTGGTTTCGCCTCCATCTATTACCGAAGCGCAAATAAAGGTTTTGATTACCACCGCGGGTTTCAGCGATGTTGCGTCTGCGGCTACCTTAATGCCAAATATAGCTGCTGAGGCTAACGTTGATGCTCCTGAATCTATTATTTTCAATCCGGGTACGTCCGCGAGCGCTGGAAGTACTAAAGAATCGAGTTCAATTCGTGTCGATGTAGACAAGGTTGATCAAATTATTAATTTGGTCGGAGAACTAGTGATCACGCAATCGATGCTGGTTCAAACCGCTTCGACCCTGGATTCAGTCATCCACGAGCAGCTATTAAGCGGCATGGCGCAGTTACAACGTAACGCCCGTGATCTTCAAGAATCCGTGATGTCGATTCGCATGATGCCGATGGATTATGTATTCAGCCGGTTCCCACGTCTGGTGCGTGACCTGACCGTCAAACTAGGTAAAGAAGTGCAACTGGTGACGGTTGGTAAAACGACGGAACTTGATAAGAGTCTGATTGAGCGCATCGTCGACCCATTGACGCATCTGGTACGAAATAGTCTCGATCACGGTATCGAGCGAGCAGAGCAGCGAATTGCTGCTGGCAAAGATCCTGTTGGTGAATTGGTTCTGTCGGCGCAGCATCAGGGCGGCAATATAGTGATCGAAGTCAGTGACGATGGTGCGGGTTTAAGCCGTGAAAAAATCCTCGCTAAGGCCATCCAGCAAGGCATGCCGCTGCTGGACGTGGCTAATATGACGGATGAGGAAGTTTGGCAGTTGATATTTGTTCCCGGATTTTCGACTGCAGAAAAAATAACCGACGTTTCCGGGCGCGGTGTTGGGATGGATGTTGTTAAGAGGAACATTCAGGAGATGGGCGGATATGTCGAAATTTTTTCCCATGAGGGCAAGGGCAGTACGGTCAAAATCATATTGCCATTAACTTTGGCGATACTGGATGGGATGTCGGTCAAGATTGGAAACGAAGTATATATTTTGCCCCTGAATTACGTGATTGAGTCGTTACAACCACGTTCGGAAGACATACATTCTGTCGCTAATGACGAGCAAATCATGCACGTACGCGGTGAATATTTGCCGCTGACTGAGTTGTATCGCGTGTTTGATGTTCCGCATGCTCGCACCGATCCCACAAAAGGCATTGTAGTGATTGTGCAGGCAGATGGCCGACGCTTTGCCTTGTTGGTGGATCAACTGGTCGGTCAACATCAGGTTGTCGTTAAAAATTTGGAAACAAATTATCGTAAGGTTCCAGGCATTTCGGCTGCGACTATTTTAGGGGATGGCAGTGTGGCGTTGATTGTTGATGTCTCGGGCCTAAAGAGTATTAATCGATAAATATGGGCCTTATATCGATGGTAAAAAAATGTTGCCTAAAGTATTGAAAAAGGTATTGAAAAAGATTCTACAGCCGATCCAGCTAGCTCCAGGCAGTGCCGATATCTTACTTTGTTAGATAAGTATATAAGTCCTTGCGGCTAGGTTACGTAATCAATGATGACGTAACAAATGGTTATGCAACAACTGCGCGTCGAAGATTGGAGAAAGAAATGATGGCAATAAATGTAGCAGATGTGCTTAATGCAGTAACAGACGGAGACGGTGAAAAATTTCTGGTCTTTACGTTGGGCGCGGAAGAGTACGGAATTGACATCCTGCGCGTTCAGGAAATTCGAAACTATGAGGAAGTGACACGGATTCCCCACGCGCCGACGTTTATAAAAGGCGTCAGCAATTTGCGTGGAATTATTGTGCCGATTGTCGATTTTCGCATTAAATTAAAACGCGATAATATCGATCAAAATGACGATACTGTTGTGATTATTTTGAATATCAGGAACCGTGTCGTAGGAATACTCGTCGATGGCGTTTCGGATGTTTTAACATTAACCACAGATCAAATAAGACCCGCACCCGAGTTCTGCGCGACATTATCAGCCGAGTATTTGACCGGCCTTGGTGCGCTGGAAGATCGCATGCTTATTTTGCTGGATATTGAAAAATTGATGTGTAGTGAAGATATGGCATTATTCGATACAAAGATCGCAGCCTGACGATCAAACTGTTAGAAATTGTTGATATGGCATATTCATAGGGTAGATCGAAATAGGCACCCAAAGTTTTGATAGGTTTTATGCTTCATCTGGTTGACTAAAGCTTTAATCGGTAAAAGACCTGTTCATGTTATCTCTACTCACCGTCGATTCATCGCATGTTGCAGTTGCGACAGAGGATTTGGATGGCAGGCAATTGCTTATCTGTAATTGAGAATGTTAGCGAGATGGTTGTTAAAATATGTGCATAATATCAAACACATTAACGACCAAGGACAATCGACATGACGTCAACTCTGACATCAACTACGCACCCGAATCAAAAAGTTGCTCTCGTCACTGGTGCAGGTTCGGGGATCGGTAAGTACATTTCTCTCGCACTGCTCAACAATGGCTATTCTGTCGTATTGGCAGGACGGCGGCTTGAGGTGCTTAACGAAACCGTTATTGCAGCAGGTGAGTTCGGCGTCAATGCGCTGCCGATATCAGCAGATGTGAGTGATCCTGCATCGGTTAAATTATTATTCTCCCAAGCCCGGGCGCGTTTTGGACGACTTGATCTATTAATTAATAATGCCGGTGTTTTTACGCCATCGGTCTCGCTTGAAGATGTTGAGTATGCCGACTGGAAAGCGTCAGTGGATATCAATTTGACTGGCGCATTTTTGTGTACGCAAGAGGCTTTTCATCTAATGAAGGTGCAGCAACCGGGTGGCGGCCGGATCATTAACAACGGCTCGATTGCAGCACATGCGCCGCGGCCAAATTCAGTGGCCTACACCGCAACTAAACACGCCATGACCGGCCTTACCAAGGCTACCTCGCTAGATGGACGCAAATACAATATCGCTTGTGGACAGATTGATATCGGCAACGCCGCTACCGATATGACCGAGCGGATGGGAAGTGGAATCTTGCAGGCCAACGGGGAAATGGCAGCTGAACCAAGAATGTCGGTGGAGCATGTTGCGCAGGCGGTGTTATATATGGCGGGACTGCCGTTAGACGCTAACGTGCAATTTATGACGGTGATGGCGACTAATATGCCGTTTGTTGGTCGGGGATAAAGTTGCCCATTGCTTTGTTGCGGTCTTGTGAGCGGTAGTTGTTTAACGATGTCTCGACATCAGTAGATGTACATCTCAACCGGCGCGACAGTCGATGCTTCTTGACATGGATTGGCGAACCGGTTGGATGAAGTATCTACAGTGGCTGCCGTCAAGCCGTGGTTTGTAAATGACGCGAAGCTCTCTAAAGCTCAAAGCAAAAATGCTCCTTGTATCTCTAACTGGTTTTCGTGATCTTGCTCAGATGGCGCGGTCGGTCGGGGTCCATACCGCGCGCTAACGATAGGTGTGCGGCCATGACATAAAATGCTTGAATGGCGACGATGGGATCCAGATCGGGGGTCGCTGCCACGGGAAGTGTCAGGTTACGCTCTGCGATGTCATCAGGTGCGGCTAACAGGACCTTTGCTCCGCGTCCACGCATTTCTTCTGCCAGTTTGAGTAAACCTGCCTGTGTTGGGCCGCGGGTGGCGAATATGAGAAGCGGGTATCCTTCGTTGATGAGCGCCATTGGGCCGTGTTTGATTTCGGCACCGCTGAATGCTTCTGCCTGAATCGCCGACGTTTCCTTGAATTTCAACGCTGCCTCTAACGCCAGCGGAAAACTGATCCCGCGCCCGACCACCATGATGTTAGTGGCGGGAATTAATACTTCTAGTGCGGCTGACCAGTCACACTGGGTTGCTGCATCCAAAGATTCCGGCAATGTGTCGAGAGCGGCCAGAAATGTTGGATCGTCTTGCCAATGCCCTGCAAGTAGCGCTCCGGCGACCAGACTGGCAATAAAGCTTTTAGTCGCGGCGACGCTAAGTTCTGCACCGGCATGTAATGGCATCGCCCATTCGGCACTGGTTGCCAACGGAGATGAGGCGTCATTCACGAGCGCAACTGTGGTCGCGCCACCGTCGCGGAAGTAGCGAATCGGGGCAATCACGTCGGGACTTTGGCCCGATTGAGAAATGGCAATGGCGAGTGCATCACGCGCTACTAATGGCGCGTTGTTCAGAGTGACCAAAGACATTGGTAAGGATGCGACGATGCGACCAAGGCGGGCCATGATCAGATAAGCGCAATAACTGGCCGCGTGATCGGAACTACCACGTGCCACGGTCAGAATACTGGTCGGTGGTTCGGAGCGCAATCTACGTCCAAGTTCTGCGTAGCGATCACGATCTTGCTTTAGCTGCGCGGCAACATGGGCGCTGGCGGAACACGCTTCTTCAAGCATGCGCGATGATGGGGCCGATGATGAATTAATTGGTGTTGGCGGCGTTGAGGTCAATCTGTTCTCCTTCTACATACACTGCTGTGAGGTTAAGCTGGCGATCAAATACCAGAATATCGGCGAAGCAGCCGGTTTTAAGGCGACCACGTTCTGTGATCCCAAGATAATCAGCAGGATAGGTTGAGGTGCGTAACGAGGCTTCGGCCAAATCGAGCCCGAGCGATACCAGATTCCGCAACGCCTGATCCATCGTGAGCGTGCTACCCGCCAGTGTGCCGTCAGCCAGGCGCACGCCACCCATACATTTATGGACGACTTGCCGTCCCAGCATATATTCACCATCTGGCATGCCGGATGCAGCGGTTGAATCAGTTACACAATACAAACGTGGAATAGCGCGCAATGCCGCTTTGATCGCGCCGGGATGTACGTGCAACAAATCAGGTATCAGTTCGGCATACTCGGCATGTGCCAGTGCTGCACCGGCCATGCCGGGAGCGCGGTGATGGAACGCGCTCATGGCGTTGAACAGATGGGTAAATCCAGTCGCGCCATTATTTAGCGCAGCCACGCCATCCTCGTAAGTGCCCAGCGTATGCCCGATTTGTACGCGCATGCCGCTTGCACTGAGTGTCTTCACCAGTTCCAGATGACCATCCACTTCTGGCGCTATCGTAATGAGTTTAAGCGGTGCAAAGCTACGTAGCCAGTCAACTTGCTCCAGCGTTGCTGCGACGGCGAAGTCGGGCTGCGCACCCAGTTTTCCGGGATTAATATAGGGGCCTTCCAGATGCGCGCCAAGTATCCGCGCACCACCGTCACAGCGTTGCAGACATGCGCGGCCGATAGCGCTCAATGCGGCCTCAAGATCTGCTGCCGGTGCGGTCATAGTGGTCGCCAGCATACTTGTGGTGCCATGTTGTGCGTGCATTCTGGCGATTAAGTGCACGGCATCGCCTGCGTCCATCACGTCTTTACCGCCACCGCCATGGACGTGACAATCGATAAAGCCGGGCAAAATAAACTGATCAGAGGGCGAATGTCCTAAGGGCTTAATGCCGATGGGCAATGGCAGGCTCGGATCAAAGTCCAGGGTTTCGCCGCTGATATCAGTAATCAAATCGTTGAAGCTGATTGCACCGGCGACCCAGCCTTGCGCAGTAAGCACGTTGCCATGAAGTTGGGTGGTGAAGGGCATCAAATTTTCTCCGTTATGAGGGTGTAAATGACAGCGGAAAATACGTCTCTATAGTGTTTATGACGGTTCTTCATTCCGCATCTAAGCGAGACAAAGTTGATTTGAACATGCATAGTGAGGTCATCGTAAAAATTGTTAATTTTCAACATCATTGCTCCAGATGTTGACGAATGAGTAGCAATCCGCCGCTTGAAGAGTCAGCTTCTGGCGGAACGGTGCGCAATTGTAAAGTCTGTGGCAGATAGTCTTTCAATACATGCGCGAGGCCGCCGCACAACGCTAACGGTAATTGCTCTGATACATCCAGAGCAAGCGCCATTTTGGCGATTTCATTACCCGCTCTCCAGAGCATATTTCTCGCCACCTCATCATCCACCGCGTGCTGGAAAATAAAGGGTGCTAATTGCGCGTACATGCTCTGATTGGCATTTGCCAGCCAGGCTAGGACGCTGTCCCGATTGCTTTTGTCAGTGCCATCGCCGCCGCAATGCCGGATGATGTTCGTCGCCAAAATACTTTGGGGCGTCCGACCATCAAACACTTGTTGCACATGATTGATTGCCAATATTCCTAACCAGGCGCCACTTGCCTCATCGCCAGAAGGAAACCCCCATCCTCCAATAATGTGTTGGACTCCATCGGGTTTTAGCACCGCGCCAATACTTCCCGTGCCTAACGCGATGATCGCGCCCGGGCGACCCTGATGCGCGCCGAGAAGGGTGGTAATGGCATCTGAGGCCACGGCGATGCTGCCAAATCCAGGATTCAGGGCCGTGAATTCTGTGGCCCAGGACGGGACGTTGACACCGGACAATCCGAAGCCAGCGGCGATTCTGTTGTAAGAAGGGGCTGAAATACCTGCTTTATGAAAACCTGTATGTATTGCCGATCCAATAGCCGCCCACGCCTTATCACGGCCATGCATGAGAGCGGACGGCCCACCGGTTGCTTCTGCAATCACGCTGCCATCTGCACGCGCAATACGGATCTGGGTTTTGGTGCCGCCACCGTCGATCCCGATCAAATACTCGTAAGCTGAGTCAAGCGCTGTATTCACTTCAAATCCTGTTTGTTGTGGCCTAAAGCAAAAGTTTATCTATTTTTGCCGTTAAATGGTGCGCAAACTACTAAATAGAAATGTTTTTTGGTCATCATGCGCTTTTTAGGACTTACGCAAAACTGTCTGATCATGACTTGACGACAAAGATAGTTCGCGCTGAGAGCGGGCAGCGCAGGCGGCTAGGATGGCATATCGCCGTTAGGGCGATTTTGCGTTAGTCCCAATTTTGATGAAATCATGTTGCCTGGCTTGATGCGACGTAGCGCATTGCCATTTGCATCGAATACGTGAAATGCATTGCTGGCTGCCGATAACGTGATATTTTCACCGATAAGGACGGTATTGTTTCCATCGCCGCGTACGACGATATCCTGACCGTTTTGCAGCGTGGCATAAATGAAATTTGCTTCTCCAAGATGTTCAACGACGTTAACTCTCCCGCTAAAGGTCTCGCTGCCGCTGTTGTTCTCCAGAATGTGTTCGGCGCGCACGCCTAAAGTGACCGGATCGCCGATGCGCATAACGCCGTTCACTTCGGTTGTGCAGACATCAGCACCCACCTCCTGACCTCCCTCTAATTGTATTTTTAGATAATCTGCCTCAATAGAGGTAACCAAGCCCTGCATCAGATTCATTTTGGGCGAACCGATAAAGGTTGCCACAAACAAATTTTCTGGCTGCTGATATAGCTCTAGAGGCGTACCTGATTGTTGTATTTGGCCATCATTCATCACGACAATTTTGTCGCCTAACGTCATGGCCTCAACTTGATCATGCGTGACGTAGACGATGGTTGCTGCCAGTTGACGATGTAATTTGGCGATTTCCAGGCGAGTCTGTACGCGTAAGGCCGCATCCAGATTGGATAGTGGTTCGTCAAATAAGAACAGCCTCGGTTTCCGTACGATAGCGCGACCAATCGCCACACGCTGGCGCTGACCGCCGGATAATTCACGCGGCAATCGATCCAGTAAATGATCAATCTTCAAAATGCCAGCGGCATGATGAATCTGTTGGTCGATCGTATTTTTATCGGAACCAGCAACTTTTAGCCCGAACGCCATATTTTTATACACCGTCATATGCGGATACAGCGCATAGCTTTGAAATACCATCGCGATACCACGCTCGGCAGGCGGAAGATGGTTGACGACTTGATCGCCAATGGCTATTTGGCCATCGGTGATATCTTCGAGTCCGCATAAAAGTCGTAGTAATGTCGATTTGCCGCAGCCGGAAGGGCCGACCAGTACGCAAAATTCGCCGTCGTTTACGTCAAGGTTGATGCTTGCCAGCACATCTTGCTTGCCATCGTATGATTTTCTAAGATTCTTAATATTGACGTTAGCCATGATTTTTTACCTGTTTTACTCTGCCGTGCGATCAGAAATACGCGGACGAATTTGTATAAGTTTGTTGGTTTATTTGACCGCACCGGATGTCAGGCCGCGTATCAGTTGGCGTGAAAACAGCATGTACAAAATCAAAATGGGAATCACCGCCATCGATAAAGCCGCCAACACAGAATTCCAGTCAGTGGCGTACTGGCCGATGAATTGCTGGACGCCGAGGGTGACGGTTTTAGTGTCGTCGCCGGGTGCCAGAATCAATGGAAACCACAGATCGTTCCACGCTGGAATCATCGTAAATACAGCAACGGTCGCAATCGCCGGACGAATCAAGGGAAGTATCACGCGGAAAAAAATTTTGAATTCACCAACTCCGTCGCAGCGTGCGGCTTCCTTTAATTCCTTTGGAATTTGCCGAATGAACTCGGACAAAATCATCACAGCTAATGGTAATCCCTGAGCGGTATAAACCAGTATCAACGCCGTGCGCGTATTGATCAGATCAAGCGTCACGACCAATTGCAAAATGGAGACTGTGCCAAGGCGGATGGGAATCATGATGCCAAGTGCCAGATACAACGTCATCATGCGATTGCCGCGAAATTTATATTCGGATAGCGCCCAGCCTGCCATGGCACCGAACAAAACAATGAGTACCAACGAGCCGAGTGTCACGATCAGGCTATTGCCAAAATACAGCATGAAGTTGGTGTTGGTTAACACCTTCTCAAAGCCGATCAGCGAGAACGTGTCGACGGTGGGAAATGCCAGCGGATTGTCAAAGATGGCTTCGCGCGATTTGATGGAGTTGATCAGTATCAGCGCAATGGGGAACAGTGCCACCAGCGCATAGGCGCACAGCACAAGGTGTACCCAAATGCGGCCGATATTACTATGTCGCATTGACGGTCGTAGCGAGGGGCGAAGTGTGGAGGAAGTCATGGAATACACCTTACAATTCATAGCGTGTCAGCCTGCGCTGGACGAGATAGAAATACACGGCAACGCCGAGCAAGATCACCAAAAACATGAGGGTTGCCACTGCAGCGCCCATCGTGGGACTGCCAATTTGCGCCTGATAGCCAAAGAACGTCCGATAAAAGAATGTACCCAGAAGATCGGCTGAATAGTTGGGTCCAGCCAGTGCACCCTTAACCGAATAGATCAGATCAAATGCATTGAAGTTGGCAACGAAAGTCAGAATCGTGACTAATCCCAAAGTTGGCAAAATTAGCGGTAATTTGATTTGCCAAAAGATGCGCCACGAACCAGCGCCTTCGACGTAAGCCGCTTCCAGCACTTCTTCTGGCACGGCCAATAATGCCGCGTAGATCAGCATCATGGGGATGCCGATGTATTGCCATACCGAGATTAGGGCCAGTGTGATTAATGCAGTAGATTGCTGACCAAGCCAGGGCGCGAAGAAATTTGCCATTCCGACGAAGCCCATCAATTTTTCACCAACACCCCATAACGGCGACAGAATAAGTTGCCAGATAAATCCGATTATCACCACCGACAGTAATGTCGGCAAAAATATCAGGGTGCGATATGAGCGCGCCCAGCGCAGACCTTTGAGACTAAACAGCGTCGCCAGCAATAATCCGATTGGATTTTGCAGCAGCATGTGGATTGCAAAAAACTTGACGTTATTCCACATCGCGTTCCAGAACGCGTTGGACCAGTCAGAATCGAAAAGGATGATGTGATAGTTGGATAGACCGACGAAGCTATGAACACCAGCATCGTTGGTGGTATAGAAGCCAAGCCGGAGTGTGTCCAGCAGCGGCAGCGCGCTGAACATCGAGTAGATGATCACCGCTGGCGCTAGAAAAATTACAATATGCCAGGGAAATGCTTTTTTCAACTTGATTCTCCAAACAAACTCATTGTCATATTGAGTTGGACTTATTCAAAACCGCTGTGGCGGGGTTTATCGCGATCACTTCGTTACCGTTGAGATATCTCGTCACAAGGCCCGGTAATTTTTGTGCAAAAGAGTCGATCTTGTTTGGCTGTTAGAACGGACAAGCAAGTGAAAAAAATCGCTTGTATTGCTTGCTCGTTCGGCCACTCGACTCATGCTTTCGATAATTATTTTTGTTGTGGCTTGTACCATTTGGCAAAGCCGGTCTGAATTTGTGCCGCTGCATCTTTTGGTGCCAATTTGCCGTTAATGACTTGTGCATTGACGTTCCACAGTTCATTTTCCATGCTTGGTGTTCCGCGATTGAGGATTTGCGAATTCAGGCGAATGGTTGATGAGCAGGTTTTGCGCCAGTCGATCATTTGTTTGGCGACGGGGTCTTTGACCGATATCAGATGATTGGACAAAGAGAAGAAGCCGGTCACCTTATTGGTATAAATATCGGCGAATTCTTGTGATCCCAACCAGGCCAGGAATTTGTACGCGTCTTCTTTGTTTTTCGACTTTTTGTTGACGCCCATACCGATATCGTTATGGTCGGAGATGTAGCATTTATCGCCAGCTTTTGGCACAGGTGGTGGAAAAGCGCCCATTTCCAATTTGGCATTCGCATTGAAGTACGCGATATCCCAGGAGCCTGCGGGATAGATTGCTGCTTTGCCGAGACCGAACAGGTTCTGACTATCGCCATAAGTTTGGGCGCTTGCGCCTTTGGACAGGTATTTGCCTAGCTTGGCCTCGTAGTCAAATACGGACACAAATTGCGGATCGGTGAACTTGGCTTTGCCTGCGATGAGGGCTTTACGGCCTTCCTCACCTTTCCAGTAGTTGGGGCCAAGACCGGTAAACATGACTTGACTAGACTCCCACTGATCTGCAGTACCGATTGAGATAGGCGTATATTTGCCGTTAGCTTTGATGGTATCGAGAATTTTAAAGAACTCGGCCTCGGTCTTTGGCGGCTGAATGTTTAATTCTTTGAAGATTTTTTGGTTATATAAGAAGCCATGTATGACCGAAGCGATAGGCATGCAGAATGTATCTTTTCCATCATCGGTTTGCCATGCGACTTTTGCCGACGGAGGGAAGTTTTCCATGCCGGGTTTGCCATCCAGTTTTTCCAGATTGCCTTTGTTATAAAGTGACAGCGATACATCAAAAGGACGGCAGGCAATCAGGTCGCCAGCGGTGCCACCGGCGAGACGTGCTGTGACGGTGGAGTCGTATTCGGTCGGCGCAGTGGGGGAAAACTTGACCTGAATGCCCGGATTTTTCTTTTGGAATGCAGGAATCAGGACGCTTTCCCAGAGTGCCTTATCGTCGACGCGCCAGCTTTCTATGGTCAATGTGCCGGCTTGGGCAGTGGTGACGGCGGCAAACGTAGCGACCGTTGCAAGCGTTGCTAGCGCGGTGAGAACGGCATTGCGGAGGGTCTTACTTCCCTGGATTTTGCTGACGGATTGCATGGATTGTCTCCTCTGTATTTTGTGGTGAAGGGCGTTTTGCCGCATTTTTTCGCAGTTTATGGTCTGGCTTGCGGGTTATCCACTTGCCCTCATCCTGCTGTGGATTGACAGTAGCATCATAGGGATTGTGATGCTATCGGTCTTTGTTATGATAGTTAATTGCTACGTAAGTTATTGATTTAATGCGTTTTTTATGGAATTTCCAAGATCGGCAAGTTACATATATTTACACCACGTTGGGGCCGTGTTTACGCTGCCATAGTGTGATGATTTTTGCGCAAGCCGCAGAAGACTTTGCATCAGAAACGAAAGTTAATTGTTCTTTACAAATCTTTACAAAACTAGCGTGAAATTTAGCTAAATGGAGGCTTAAAACCAAATCAAGTCGTGAACTTACGTTATAGTCTCTCGCGATACGGGACAGAAAAACGGTATAAATTATTCACGAATGACGCAAGAAGCCTGATGGATACCAAGCCTGGCCAAAAAAATAAGAAGCAAAAAAGCGCGATAAGTTACACATGTTTAGATAAATAAAAATACAAATGACTGAACAATTAAAAAGGTCGTACTGCGCATTGAGGATTAAGCAATGGCGATGGGGATGGTGCATGGCGATGATGCTGGGATGCGGGTTGTCGCCGTTTTCATACGGCACAAATACCAGCTTTGTAGTGTATTCGCAGGCCAACGCATTGCAAGTTTTACATTGGTGGACCTCAGACAGTGAGCGCAAAGCCGTTAAGGTCCTCTCGGATCGGTTGGTGGATGAAAACATTGAATGGCGCAATGCAGCAATACCGGGCGGGGCCGGTGTCGGGGCTAGCAAAGTCTTGAAGAGCAGAGTGTTGGCGGGGCATGCGCCCGAGGTGACCCAATTGAATGGTGTGGTCTTTGGCGAATGGGCTGATCTTGGCCTATTGCTGGAACTGGATGATGTATCGAGGCCTGGCAATTGGAAAAAACTATTGTTTCCAACGGTGTGGTCATTGGTGCAAAATCGGGATCATGTTGTTGCTGCTCCTATCGGTATCCAACGTATCAATATGCTGTTTTACAACAAGAAGATATTTGATCGATTGGAGTTGATTGCGCCCAAAACATGGGCCGATTTTGATCGTGTCGCATTCAAATTAAAACAGGCGGGCGTCGTTCCTTTGGCACAGAGTAGCGAGGCATGGCAAGTCGCAACCTTGTTCGAAACGTTGGTTTTGGCAGAAAGTGGTCCCGCATTTTATCGCCGATTGTTTGTCGACATGAACGCTAAAGCTTACGCCGATCCTCGTCTGGCGCATGCACTGAAACGATTGCGCGGACTTAAACAATGGATGCCGATGCCACTTCGGGAGCAGCCCTGGAACGAGATGACGCGGCAACTTGCCGATGGTGATGCTGCGATGTTTGTGATGGGGGATTGGGTAAAAGGTGAGCTACATGCGTGGGGCAAGATAACCGACGTTGATTTTGGATGCAGTACGGTGCCGGGAACGGATGAGTATCATCTTTATAGCGTTGATACGTTGGCGATGTTTGCCGGAGATTATTCGCATCAACAGGCGCAGGAGAAACTCGCGCAGGTCTTGATGTCGGCAACGGTTCAAACCGATTACAATCAAGTAAAAGGGTCGATTTCAGTCTGGCGTGATCCCAATAAAGCGAAAATGGATAGTTGTGCGCTGGCATCGTGGCGTACGTTCAGCAAAGGCGGCGCGTTTCAGGCACCAAGTCTGGTGCATAGAATGGCGACTGATGAGACAACAAAGGATGCCATCGTTGCGGAGGTGCGGCGCTATTTTATGGACGATCAAATAACTGAATTGGATACGCAACGTCGTCTGGCGGCAATAGCGCGCAGTTCACCTAAAATAGAGCGTCCTGAAGAATAAGAGAGATCACAACAACACATTTATCGATGCATCCATTCGTTTTTTCAACTTATGTATCCACTCTTGTACCTACTCTTGAAGCCTCACTATGCGTAAGATTTTGATCGTTGACGATGACCAGAAAACCCGGATCTTGTTAAAGGCCTATCTTGAAAAAAATCAGTATGAAGTCATGCTGGCGCATAACGGCGAAACTTTTCTGGCAGAATTTCAGCGTTTTGCTGACGAGTTGTCGCTGGTTATCCTGGATGTCATGTTGCCTGACACGGATGGTTTTGCATTGTGTAAAATCGTCCGTCGCCGCTCAAATGTGCCGATTATCATGCTGACAGCCAGCTCAGATGAAACTGATCGGGTTGTTGGTCTGGAGTTAGGCGCGGATGATTATATGGGCAAGCCTTATAGCCCGCGCGAGTTGCTGGCGCGGATCAAGGCAATCCACCGGCGCATGGGATTCGATAACGCCGCTGCACCGCGGTATTACCGGTTTCTGGGTTTTACGCTGGATACGGTCGAAAGAACCGTTGTTGACGCCGAACAAAAACTGGTGGCGTTGACTGGACTGGACTATCAATTGTTGAAGTATTTTGTCGCGCATCCGGGCGATATTTTGGATCGCACCGTATTGTGTGAAGAAACCCGCGGTCGGGATTCGGGGCCGATGGATCGTTCGCTGGATGTCCAGATTAGCAAGTTGCGAGATCGTCTGAACGATGATGGCAAATCACCGCAGTTGATCAAAACTGTACGTGGCGCAGGTTACGTATTTTCTGCTGACGTTGTTTCTTCCGCCATTTAGGCTCAGGTTGGCAAACACAACTACCCATCGATTTATTACCCGTGTTTTGGCGCGGGTATTGCCGCATTCGCTGCTTGGGCAATTGTCGGTGGTGATGGTGTTGGGCATATTAGTGACACAATTAGTCGGTGGGTTGATTTGGGCTACTCAACTACGATCTAAATCAGAAATAGAAACCCGGATCGCGGCGCAGCATCTCGGTCATAGTGCCGTTAGTGCCATCCGTTATTTCAAGAGTTTGCCCGCCAATTATCGACCAATCATGATTCAGCAATTGCGCGAAATGGGCGGCACGCGCTTCTTCGTGAACGCCAATAACGCCCCGATTCTGATTCAACCAATTGGCAAGAACGCGTTAGCTGATCTGGCAAGCCAGACTGTCCTCAAAACTCTCAAGGAAGAGCTGCCATTTTTGCCCGAGTTTCGACTCGCTTTTGCGTGGCCGGATGATGTGAATGTATCAGACGACGGATTGAAAATTGCGGATTTACCGGACAATTGGGTACAACATATTTTATTGATTAAACCAAATCCCGCGCCAGTGTTGGTGATCCAGACCCAGCTCGAACCGGGCAAATGGTTATATCTTGCGGCGCTGATGCCCAATCCCTATTTTTTGGAAAGTAACGGTCCTTTGTCGCCAGATCGTTTGGTATTGCAGGCTTTGTCGCTGGCGGCGGTATTGCTGCTATCGATATTGGTGGTGCGCTGGACGACGCGCCCGCTGGCCGCACTGTCGGATGCGGCAGAAGCTTTTGGAAAAGGTGAGACCGTACCAGAGTTGCCGGAAACCGGCAGTCGCGAGTTTGTCAAAACGGCGCGTGCCTTTAGCGCAATGCGTGAAAGGATAAAGCGTTATCTGGAGGATCGCGAGCGTTTGTTCGCTTCTATCTCGCATGACTTGCGCACTCCCATTACGCGTCTGAAACTACGTACCGAACTGCTCGATGATGACGCGATGCGCGCCGATTTTCACGAGGACCTGGATGAACTGGACATGATGGTGAAGGGCGCATTGCAATCGGTAAAGGATAGCGATATACATGAAAATCGTACCGAGGTCCGGCTTGATGCATTGATACAAAGAATGATCCGTGATGCGCTGATGGCCGGTCATGCGGTGGCATTTGAGGAATCTGGATTGACAGTGATGGCGAAACCGCTGGCACTCAAACGTGCAATCGGCAACCTGTTTGATAATGCACTTTTTTACGCTGAAAGGGTGGAGATTTCTGTGCGGCAGATTAGCGCGCAGTCAGCAAATGAGGGGTCAGATAATATTGAAATTCAGATTCGGGATCATGGGCCTGGCGTGCCTGAACAGGCGTTTAGCAGTTTGTTCCAGCCTTATTTACGACTTGCACATGGTCGTGAATTAAATGCCAACGGAATGGGACTTGGCCTGGGAATTGCGCGAAACATTGTGCAAGCGCATGGTGGGGAGTTATTGCTGGTGAATCATCCTGAAGGTGGATTGGTGGTGACAATTGTGTTGCCGCGCACCTAAAGATCAGTCTTGATTTTGACGCACTGATTGTTTCGCTCATTGTTTCATTTATTGCTTCATTTATTGTTTTGTATCGCCGTCTTTGTACATCTCAACGTTTTGCGCCACCAGAGAATAACCGGCATCGCCCATGTCGGTGGATGTTGGTTTAACGTTTAATACGCCACTGATCCATACAGCATCCATCGTACGCACGCCCTTGATGGCGTTGGTGCTGTTGACGTGAATAATCTGGTTTGCAGGCGGCGGTGGTACATGGATGCAGCCGCCAAAATACGGAACGAGTAAGAATTCTTTGAGCGCATCGCCTTCGCGATCCAGCGACACCACGAATCCCGGAATTTTGACCATTTTGCCGTTCATCGCAGGATTGATCGGTGCACTTTTCCAGTAATCCTTGGCTTTTTGGAGCGCTGCTTCTGCACGTGGATCAGCGTCGTCGAGCTTGTTAAGATCGATTCCCTTGAACGGCTTCATCGGGTCCCAACTGGCGGGGGCAAGGTCTTCCCATTTTATTTCTTGAAACGGCGACTTGATTGCTGGCGCAGTCTTGGTTGGGTTTGATGCTACCAGCGGATTCTGTTGCAGGCGGTCGCCAATTTTGTAGCCGCCATCTTGCGTCGCTAATTGTGCCGCCGCCGATGCTTTAAGCGCTGCTGTTGCATTGCGGTCAGCCACCACATAACGTCCTACCATTCCAGTACCCAGACCTGCGATGACGATTGCCAGGATCCATAAAAATATTTTCATAGCCAACCTCTTATATTTACACTCGGGGCGTTAATCCGTCGGATAGACTGAGCCGATACGCTCGCAATCCCGGCAGCAGACTAGCGACCAGACCGCCAATGATGGTCCATAGCAATAGGAATAATTCTCCTGTCGTGGGGAGTGCTGGATGTAAGGCGATACCGAATTCCGTCACCAATAGCGGTCCTAGCATCACAATGGCGAGATTTAATATCACAATCCCGAGCAGTACGCCGATCAACATAACGACAAAACCCTCTATTGCGAGCAGAAAAAAGATGTCTATCGGGTGCGCGCCCACGGAGCGCAGGATGGCTAACTCGCGACGTCGTTCGCCCAGACTGGCAAGGATAGAGGATACCAATCCGGCCAGTCCGACGACGACGACCATGGCGGAGACGGCTAACAGCGCTTTTTCGCCGATACCGACCACTTGCCACAACTCATCCAATGCGACGCCCGGCAAGACCGCCATCTGCGGATCGTCCTTATCGTCGGCAATGGCGCGCTGCAAGGCAAAAACGCTGGCACGATTTTTTAGTCCTACGAGAACGGCCGTGACAGTTTTGGGCGTCAGATCGAATTTTTTAACCATTTCCGATGGGATCATCAATCCCTTGATCGGCGCGCCGCCTTCCCAGTCGAGATGGATCGCTTCCATCCCGTCGAGGCCGATGTGTACGGTGCGATCGACCGGCGTTCCGGTTATCGCTAAAATTCCACTGACGACGAAGGGTTTATCAGCATGTTCGGTCAAATGCGCATCGCCGCTTCCATGGCTGAGGATAATTTTGTCACCGAGTTTGTAGTGCAATTGTTGTGCGACGTCGGCCCCGAGTACGGTCTGAAACACGTCATGGAACGGCTGGCCAGATGCGAAAAGCAGCGGTTGTTTGTCGCCATAGTGAAAATGCGTGAAATAGTCGCCATTGGTTGCCAACACGGGAAAGCCACGATGCGAGTCGCCCAGCGATAGCGGAATAGTCCAGGCAACGGCGGGATTGTGCGCCAGTTTTTGGGCGCTATCCCAACCGATATTGTTGGTGGCGCCACCGATATGAAAGATCGCATAAAGCATCAGTTGCACTGAGCTGGTACGGGCACCGACCACCAGATCAGTACCGGATACGGATTGGGAAAAACTCTCGCGCACGTCGTGCCGAATACGCTCTATGCCCAATAACAATGTCGTTGATAAGGCAATTGCTAATAGGATTAGCCCAAGTGTAAAGCGGCGATTCCATGCACTGCGCGCGGCCAGACGAATCAGCATGCTCATGCCTGATCCTCCAGGTGGGCAGCATGATTGAGTTCGTTTAACGCTAACCGGTGGCTAAAGCGCGATGCCAGCCGCTGATCATGGCTAACGAAGAGCAACGTAGAACGTGCTTGTTCACACTCTCGCTGCATCAGATCCAGGAACCGTTGTTGGCGATCGGCGTCGAGTGCTGATGTTGGTTCGTCGGCAACGATGATCTCGGGTTGGCCGATCAATGCGCGGGCGGCAGCAACCCGTTGTTGCTGCCCTATGGATAGTTGCGTCACCGGTTTGCGCCATAACGATGGTGCCAGATCAAGACTGTGTAGTAAAGATTCAGCAGCATTCCGTAACGTGGTGCCCTGCGCCACTGCACGTTGGCGTCGATAGCGGGAAAAATGGCATGGAAGCAATACATTATCGAGGATTGATAAGTACGGAATCAAATTGAATTGCTGGAAAATAAAACCTATGTGATCAACCCTAAACTGGTCTCGCGCCGAGGCAGAAATACTATGGAGCTCAGTATCAAGTATCGTGATGGTTCCGCGTTGCGGCACCACAATACCGCCGATCAATGCCAGCAATGTGCTTTTGCCACTACCACTTGGCCCCGCGATAAATACCTGATCCTGACGATCTACCTTTAATGCATCCATTTGCAAGGTCGGCACAGACTGTCCGGGCCAACTGAACGATACGTCATCTAATTTAATGACTACTTCACTCATGACATTACACGCATTTTATTCCCAGGACAGAAGTGTGGCCGATGGTCGTAGCGTGGCGGCTAGCTGGTTTTTTGGCGTCACCATTTGCACATCAATTTTCTGAAAGCCTTTGAATTTTGCAAATAAGTTAACGTCAATAGTTTTTAAAAGATGAGGATTTTCACACTGTAAAACGATATCGGCATCAAGGTCAGCATGTACCGCTGCTTTTGCGGTGGCGTTGATCTTGGTCGCAGGCGTTGGCGACTCGCCAAGGAGTATCGGATCGATCGCATTGGATGCCAGTTTGACCGATATAGGGCGACATTCTGCGGCAGGCGTTGTCACGAATATTTTGCTGGCGTTGCGAAGTTGAAGCGCCATTTTTTGGGCCGCCGCGCGATCTTTGGTATTTTTTGCGGCGTGCTCGAATCCGAGCAGATTCATTAATGGTGTGTCCAGATGGAGCGTAATTTGTGCGCCATCAATTGCCACATCCAGTTTGCCGACGCCATGGACGTGTGCTTCGTGCGCGATTGCAGGTGAGAGTGCCAAGCAGAGCAGGGCGCTAATGGCGACGCTAGAAAATATGTGCTTCATGTTGTCCTTCATATTTTTTGATTCAATGTCGACTAAATTTGCAGGTATGTTTATTGTGCAACAGTGTTGCATTATAAATCTAAACCATCTTTTCGTTGATCGGAGAATGTTTCAATTGGTGACAGTTATTGTGTTTATTTTGTTTTCAATGGTCCGTTTCTAAGGGGCCAGCAAAGACGCCAATAACCAACCGCCAGCTTGGCCCAATCCATGTCTTCTAGACCAGACTGCGTCAACCTGAACCGATTTTGGCCATCCGCGTACTTGTAGTTCCAGTAAGCCATCGGCGGCGAAGCGTTGTGCCAACCATCGTGGAAGCTCGGCCCAACCGAAGCCCAGTTCCGTCATCTCAAGCAATAATAAGTAGCTGGAAGCCGACCAGCAAAGGCCACGGCGGCGCTCGATGATGTCATTAAGGTAAGTGTTGAGCCGGAGTTCACGGGCGTTGTGCAGCATTTCCGTGGTGACAGGCGTAGCAGTTGCGAGAGGGTGACGCTTGCTGACATACAACCCAATCTCTGAACGTTCAGACATGGATTCGAATCCCACGTCGGGTGGATAGTCTGACTGCGCGCCGACCAAACCAAGCTGCGCGCGGCCTTCTTGTACCAGGGCGACAACGTCGGTATGTTCGGCAATCATGCATTCAAGTTCCAACTCAGGGTAACGCTGTTCAAATTCGGTCAGGATCGATTCGAAGCGATTCGATTGATACATATCTGATAACACTAATGTAAGCGTCGGTTCCAAGCCATCAGCCAGTCGATGGGCTGAACGGGACAGACGATCATTGGCGTCCAGCACTTGTTGTGCGTGGATCAACATCGCTTTGCCATGTTCAGTCAAAGTAGGCCGCCGCGTAGTGCGGTCAAACAATAATAGGCCAAAATCAATTTCGAGATTGGCGATGGCCTCGCTGACGGTTGACTGTTGTTTGTTCAATTTGCGCGCAGCAGCGGAGAACGATCCTAACGTTGCAGCTTCGACAAACATGAATAAAGATTCAAGAGAATGTGACATGACCGAGGTTATTTCAGTTGTTTATATTTTAATATATCGGAAATTCCGATGGTTACTCATTTTTTAGTATCATTAAAAGCAAGGAGAATAGCAAGGATCAGTTATAAATAAAGCTTAGGAGCTTGTATGCGTATCACCGAACACACCAGTCACGTCAGTCACATCAGTCAGACCAGTGACACCAGCCAGACCAATAAAACCAATAATATCCATACCAAAAAATCGTTTGCCGAGCGCGGATTTCACGCCTTGACCTTCGAGTTGTTGGCCGTTGCCATCAGCGCGCCGGCACTGTCCTGGCTAATGGGTGTATCGATGGCCCACGCTGGCTTGCTTACATTAATGATTTCGCTCATTGCGATGGTTTGGAATGTTGTCTTTAATGCGCTGTTTGACCGGATTGAGCGACGTATGAATCTGGTACGGACATTTGGCGTTCGTGTCATTCATGCAATTTCATTCGAATTAGGACTGATTGTGACGGTGGTTCCATTGGCCGCTTGGTGGTTGAATTTGAGTTTGCTGGATGCGTTCGTGCTCGATATCGGCTTGCTCCTTTTCTTTTTGCCCTATACGTTGCTGTTCAACATAGGCTACGACAAAGTACGCGAAGCCCTGATTAAAAGACGCCTGGCAACTTCTTAACCGCAACAAAACCGTTCTGAACGTTGTTTGGGGCGGACTCTCATTGCACTGGTTTGTCAGTAGGTGCGCGGCTCATGCCAGCTTTATAAATCCAGTTTGATTGCCCACTGCGCAACAATGGATCAATAGGCCCGATCACGCAGGTTATCTCTGTGATGGTTTATTTTTTACTGTTAGCCCGATTTCATTTTTCTCCAACGTTGAACAGGTGGCGTAACGCCCCGATTGCAACGCATCAGATCGACTTTTCTGCTAATACGCTACTAAAATTAACGCTCTACTGAAATCGTGCATTTCTTACACAATAGAAAATCACGTTTTATGCACAACACTTCCACAAAATCCCTGTTAAAACAATTTATTGCCTTAGCGATTCCGACTTTGCTTTCAGGCTGGGTGTACACCCTCTACACGTTCGTTGACGGCATTTTTATAGGACGCTATCTCGGGGCAGAATCACTAGCGGCGCTCAATCTGCTGGTCCCTTTGTTGTATGTGCCTTATGCCGTCAGTCTGATGATTGGCGTCGGCGGTGCGACGTTAATTGCACGTTTATCTGGCGAGGGGCGTTTCGATGAAGCGCGTCGCGTATTTACCCAAGCGTTATGGACCATGCTTGCCATTGGCATTGCGTTAAGTGTAGTGGTGTTAACTAACACGTCAAAAATAGCAGAAATGATGGGTGCGACCGGCCATCTGGCGCTTCTGGTGGAAGACTATCTGCGTGCGTACGCATGGTTTATTTTGTTTGCGCAAGCGTTGTACGCACTAGAATTTTTCTTACGTACGGAGGGGACAAAAGCGACGACATTTGGTTTGTACGCGATGTTGTTGGGTGCCTTTGTGAATGTTGTTTTAGATTATTACTTTATCGTTGTCCTTCCGCTTGGCATGCAAGGGGCTGGATTGGCGACGGGGCTCAGTATGCTGGTCTCGAGTTTCACCATGTTGAGTTATCACGTTTTCAAAGCAAAAAATATCAAACCTTGCTGGAATGCGTTTAAAGAGGGCAGTAATGTCGGAACGATTTTGTACAACGGATCGTCGGAATTTTTGGGAGCGATTGCCGCCGTCGTCACCATTTTCGTTTTCAATCGATTGGTGTTGAACACATATGGTGAGAGCGGATTGGCCGCTTACGCTATTTTGGAATACATGACGCTGGCCGCCACCGTCACCATGGTTGGTTTGGTTCAAAGTATGCAGCCGATGATCAGCTTTTATCGCGGAGCAAATCAGCCCCGCGCGATGCACGTGGTCTTTGCTTTTGGAGCGACCTCAGTGATGGCCGTTGCCGTGATCATTGCGGTTGTCATGTGCGTATTTTCCAGACAGCTAACGTTTCTTTTTCTGCCCGATGGTGGATCAGCATGGGAAATATTGGCGCCAGTGATCATCTGGTATGCGCTGGCTTTCTTGCCAGCAGGTTGTAACTTGATTGCAGCCGGTTATCTGACTGCGGTTGAACGTCCCGGTGCTTCTGCGATTATTGCCATTTTGCGAAGTTGGGTTTTGTTGCTGGGTTCTTTATGGCTACTAAATACCTATTTGGGTGGCAAGACAATCTGGTATGCATTATTAATTACGGAACTCTTAACCTTGGCGGCTAGCGGATGGCTTATCTGGAGATATCAACGTGAAGGCAGGCCCACACCGTCCAGCCACATGATCCATGGGTGAGATGCGCTGGCGATGTTGGAATTGAGGGGTTGTGTTAGTTACTTACTGTGACAAATCGTGATGGCACGGCAATGGCGGAGTATGATCAGGCAACTATGCCGATACCTTACTTAAGACAACTCACCGGCCGGGAGCGCAGCCAGCGGGGCAATATTCATCTGGCCTGCTTCTTGTCATTCATTGCAGGGGCGATCAATGCCGGAGGTTTTTTGGCGGTGGGACAATATACGTCTCACATGTCAGGAATTATTTCTTCGATGAGCGATAACCTGGCGCTTGGTTCAATTGGCTTCCTGTTGTCCGGCCTGGCATCACTTCTGTTTTTTACGTTTGGGGCAGCCTGTTGCGCGATTTTTATTAATTGGAGTCGAAAACGCGATCTCCATGGAGAGTATGCGATACCCCTTATGTTAGAGGCTGCATTGCTATTATTGTTTGGCTTGTTGGGGAGCAATTTGGAAAACCATCAATGGTTGTTGGTACCGTTCACGGTCTTGTTGCTGTGCTTCATTATGGGTTTGCAAAATGCCATTATCACTAAAATCTCCAAGTCAGAGATTCGTACAACCCACATGACTGGGATGGTCACCGACATTGGTATCGAATTGGGAAAATTGCTCTATTGGAACAGCGCGCGGCATGATCAAAAATTATCAGTCCATGCTGATCTGAATAAACTGCGTTTGCTTGGAACGTTAGTGTTTCTATTTTTTTGCGGCGGCTTTGTCGGTGCGTTGGGATTTAAAAAAGTAGGATTTATTTCGACAGTGCCGCTGGCTGCAACTTTGGTGGTGTTAGCCATGGTTCCCATTGCAGATGATGTGTGGCGAATGGTGCGGGGATTTTTACGAGAACCTAAATAAAGCATGCAAAGTCATAGTGTATAAAAAAACCGCGATCCTTACTAAGAACGCGGTTTTTTTATTTGAATTTCAGACAAACTTTACGAATGCGGATTTGCTTTAAAGCGAAATATGCCTAAAATTCAATCAAGCTTTTGCGTGTGCGTAGACTCTGGCTTTTTCAGCATTGACCATTAATTGCTTTTGCGCCGAGGTCAAATGCAGATGCGGGGTGTCGCCGGCTATAGTGGCATATTCATCTTCATGGACTGCTTTAAATGTCACAAAAAAAGCGTCGCCGGGCAGGCCGGTATCTTTTTTAACCATGACAACCGCGTAAATTGCGGTATGTAAATTAGCAATGCTAGTGCAAGCAGCTTCCAGTGTGGCATGGACTTTTTGCGCTGGGGTGTTCTTCGGGAATAGTGTATACAAAGCATTAAAAGCAACGCTGTCACTATCGCTTGCTGCTTTTTGGATGAGTGCCGTTACGGCGGGTAGTTGTGCTTCAATGATCACGAGATTCTCCAACAGTATATGGGAGCCAAGATGTTGCGAGTGGCTGGGGGCGCATTATCCACTATAAATTGTGATGCAATATTTTGTTTGATGTTTATTGTTGTTGGAGGTCAAGAAATGGTGTTGGGCAGCGCGGTTTGGGTCGAGAAATTATGTAGCAAGATTACATAATTTTTACTTACTTAGGCGATAGTCTGGTTTTTGACACTTGTTCTTTTGAATAAAAAGAGATTGTGCGCAGCAGCAAAATCGACCCTCGCGGGAAAATTTTATCCGATAGGGTTACCATTGTTGCCTTAAGCGATGCTGATCGCTGTTTTTTGTTTTACCTAACAAAGGAAATTGAAAATGCCTAAAGCAATTGGATACGCCGCACAGTCGGCGCAAACACCCTTAGCACCATTCACCTTTGATCGTCGGGAACCAGGTCCGCACGATGTCCAAATCGACATTTTGTATTGTGGGGTCTGCCATTCTGACCTGCATACTGCGCGCGATGAATGGCATAACACCATCTATCCAAGTGTACCGGGCCACGAAATTGTGGGGCGTATTACCAAGGTTGGAACTCATGTAAAAGCCTTTAAAGTAGGCGAAATGGCTGGCGTCGGTTGCATGGTCGATTCATGTCAGACTTGTCCGAGCTGCGCAGAAGGCCTTGAACAATATTGTGAGACCGGCTTCATCGGCACTTATAACGGTGAAGATAAGCATAGCGGCGGCGTGACTTTTGGCGGTTACGCTAACAATATCGTTGTCAGTGAAAAATTTGTTTTACATATTTCAGACAAACTCGATCCGGCGTCGGCGGCTCCACTTTTATGTGCGGGTATCACCACTTATTCACCGTTACGCCATTGGAAGGTCAGCAAAGGCCACAAGGTTGGTATCGTTGGATTAGGCGGTCTTGGCCACATGGGCGTAAAAATTGCCCATGCAATGGGCGCGCATGTGGTGTTGTTCACCACGTCGCCAAACAAGATAGACGACGCGTTGCGTCTGGGCGCCGATGAAGTTGTTATCTCCAAAGATCCTGACCAAATGGCAAAACACGTCAATAGTTTCGACTTCATTCTGAATACCGTGGCTGCACCGCATAATCTGGATCATTTCTTAAACTTGCTAAAGCGTGATGGAGCGATGACATTAGTCGGTGCGCCAGCCGAATCGCATCCTTCACCGAACGTGTTTAATTTGATCATGAAACGACGCACCTTGGCGGGATCACTCATCGGCGGTATCAAGGAAACGCAAGAAATGCTGGATTTCTGTGCTGAGCACGGGATTACTTCGGATATTGAGTTGATTCCGATTCAGGACCTCAATACAGCTTACGAACGCATGCTCAAAAGCGATGTTAAATATCGCTTTGTGATTGATATGGCGTCACTGGCGAAGGAAAAAGCGGCCGCCTGATTTTGGTCGATTTAATATTCGGCGAGTGTAAAAAAAACCATGCTGGCTTTTGCCAGGATGGTTTTTTTATTGATTCATGGCGCGATACCATTTTCGAGCATCAGTGCTTTATGGCTAGACACGTTTTGTAGTATTTAATATTTTCATGGCCCGCTGGCATGCTGGTCATGACTAACTTTGGGGCAGCGGAATAAACTCCGTTTCGCCCGGTACGGACGGAAAAATATTCTGCTCTTGATTTAACCAAGCCAGTTTAGCGCGTTCGATCCGCTCCTTTGTGCTCGCCACGAAATTCCACCAGAGAAAGCGGGGACCATCAAGCGGTTCACCACCTAAAATCATGAAGGCGGTATCGCGCGGTGCAACCACGGTGACCGTGCTCCCGGATTTAAGCACAATCAATGCGCCTTGATCCACCGCTTGACCATCGACCGTCAACGCCCCGCTAATGATGTAAATAGCGCGTTCAGCATAATCGGGTGTTACTTGCATGCTTGTACCCGCAGCCAGTCTGGCAGAAACGTACAGCGTATCGCTGTGTGTTTTGACGGGAGATGTCTGACCAAATGCTGTTCCTACCAGGACGTGGTACGTTGCACCTTCTAATTGCACAAAGGGAAGATCTGCTTCCGGATAGTGCCAAAAGCCGGGTGTCGTTTCTTCGTTTTTTTGTGGCAGAGCCACCCACATTTGCAGGCCCTGAACGGCCACGCCTTGTTGGCGAATATCTTCAGGCACGCGTTCTGAGTGCGTGATTCCTCGCCCCGATGTCATCCAGTTAATATCGCCCGGTACGATGCGTTGCACGCTGCCCAGACTATCGCGATGCATCATCGCACCAGAGAACAGATAGGTAACGGTCGCTAATCCGATATGTGGATGAGGCCGAACGTCGCCTGAACTACCTTCGGTCGAAAACGTATAGGGTCCCATGTGATCGAAAAAAACAAAGGGCCCGACAGTCCTCACCTCCGCGGCTGGCAACAAACGCCTGACCGGGAAGCCGATATCGCGGACATGTGCGTGAATGATGTGGCTGATGCTACTCATTAGGTAATCCTTTTCGTTTAACTCTTTGCATTTTTGATGTTTATCGAAAAATCTATCGGTGAGATATCATCTAAAAAAATCATCTAAAAAAAATCATCTAAAAAATTGCCTAAATGTGACTTACGGCATTTTAGCGTGCAAAAGACTGCCAAGTGGGACGCGTTACGAAACGTCGGGAAAGCCTGAAAAGTGCACATACATGTACTGGGCCGTAAGGCACAAGCGAGCGTTGCATGGCCTAAGGACATTGAGTAAAAACTATTTTAATAGCATTCTATCCAGCCAATCGGCAGGCATTATAGTAATAAAAACACAACATTGCAATCGCGCAAATGCTCCCTGATAAATTAGGATTGGACGAAAGTCCCGCTCTCCCTCTATCCTCCTCCTATTCTGAATAAAATGATAAATGGAGATTGTAATGAGTGGACCGCTTAAAGGTATCCGTGTCATCGAAATTGGCACGTTGATCGCCGCACCTTTCGCCGCCCGCATGATGGGTGAGTTCGGTGCAGAAGTAATAAAAATCGAAGCTCCCGGTGTCGGTGACCCTATTCGAAAATGGAGAAAGCTCTACGAAGGCACATCGCTTTGGTGGTATCTCCAATCGCGCAACAAAAAATCCATTTCAATCAATTTGAAGTCTCCTGAAGGCATCGAGATCATTAAGCGTCTTGTCAGTAATGCCGACGTTCTGATCGAAAACTTGAAGCCCGGTGCGATGGAGAAACTGGGTTTGGGGTGGGACGTGCTCCATGCCTTGAATCCGAAACTGACGATGGTACGCATCTCTGGCTATGGTCAGACTGGCCCGTATAAGGATCGCCCTGGATTTGGTGCCATTGGTGAGGCCATGGGCGGTATCCGTTACACAACGGGTGAACCAAATGGCGCTCCGGCCCGTGTTGGTGTCAGTTTAGGTGACTCACTCGCATCCTTGCACGCCGTAATGGGCGCCTTGATGTCGGTATTGCGCGTCAAGACGGGTCAGGGCGACGGTCAGGTGGTGGACGTGTCACTGGTGGAGAGTGTCTTCAACGTGATGGAAAGTCTGATTCCCGAATATGATTTGCTCGGTCATGTGCGCGAACGTAGCGGTGGCGCTTTGCCTGGAATTGCTCCTTCGAATACCTATCCGACTCGTGACGGCGCTTATGTCGTTATAGCTGGCAATAGCAATCCCATTTTTAAGCGCCTGATGCAGGCTATTGGACGCGCTGATCTGGCTGATGATCCACATTTCGAACACAACGATGGACGCGTCGCACAGGTCGTGTTGCTCGATGCAGCGATTGCCGGTTGGACCTCAGCGAATGCGATCGAAGACGTATTGGCGACGCTGGAAAAGGCTGGCGTACCGGCAGGGCGAATATACTCTGTTGCCGATATTGTGGCCGATCCTCATTATCAGGCGCGGGATATGCTTTTGTCGGCAGAGTTGCCCGGCGGCGTGCATGTCAAAATGCCCGGGATTGTGCCTAAACTGTCGGAAACACCGGGCCAGGTGAATTGGCAAGGTCCAGCGCTGGGCGCACACACAGCCGAAGTACTTACTGAGTTAGGCTTGGGCGATAGCGAAATTCAACGATTAAGAGATACCGGAGTCATCCAATGATCACCGACTTTTCTGAACGACTGATCGTGCAGGAAGTAGCACCGCGGGATGGCCTGCAAATTGAGCCGAGGTGGGTTTCTACAGACAATAAAGTAGCGTTGATTGATCAGCTCTCTGGCGCTGGCTTTAGCCGTATTGAAGCCGGTTCTTTTGTGTCGCCCAAGGCGATTCCCGCGTTACGTGACGGTGAAGAAGTTTTCGCACGAATCCGACGCCAGCCGGGCGTTGTGTACGTTGCCTTGATACCGAACCGGAAGGGTGCTGAACGCGCGATCCATGCGGGCGTCGATGAGCTTAATCTCGTGATGTCCGCAAGTCAGACGCACAATCGCGCCAATATGCGGATGCGTTGCGAGGAATCGCTCGCAGCGTTTGGCGACACCGTTGCCTTGACTGCGGGGACTGGACTCTCCCTTAATGGAACGATTGCCACAAGCTTTGGGTGTCCATTTGAAGGAAAAATTGATGAAGACCGCGTGATGGGGTTCGTGGAGCAATATCTCGAGATGGGAATTGGGGCTATCACGCTGGCAGATACGACTGGGATGGCTAATCCGCGCCAGGTCGCACGTTTGGTTGAACGCGTACTCAGGACACTACCGTCATCGGCGTTGACATTACATTTCCATAACACGCGTGGACTCGGCCTCGCGAACGTCCTTGCGGCGTATGAGGTCGGTGCGCGACGTTTTGACTCAGCCCTTGGTGGTCTGGGAGGTTGCCCATTCGCACCCGGCGCGTCGGGCAATATATGCACCGAAGATCTGGTGAATCTCTGCGAAGAAATCGGCATTGAAACAGGTATCGACTTGCCAAAACTGATCGCTATGTCGCGCCAGTTGCCAGCGTTGCTCGGTCATGAAGTGCCTGGACAGGTAGCCAAGGCCGGTCGCAACTGTGACCGCCATCCTGCACCTTGGGAACAGGAAATAACGACCGTTTAGCCTGGTGATGGTTGGCCTTCCGAATAATTAACGCCGCTAACCTTAGCGCAACGTAAACCCGAACTCAGAGCAGCATTCATAGAGTGAAATAGACGACGTGAATGCGAGTGGTTATCAGTAAATAAAATTGCATTGCTCTATCTATTTCTATAATCAATAATAGTTACCCCTATAACAATAAAGACATTAAGTGAGACGAATTCAGAATATAGGATTGCTTTTATTTTTCCGAAAAGTGTACGGTGAATCTGAATTCATAGCTAAAATGCAAGAAAAATCATGATTAGTCTTGCCGATAAATCGAAATCTCAGGATGGTTTAAAACCCAAACTTATTTCTATAACGTCGTTGGCAGGTATTTTCGTTATTTTAGTGTGCCTTTCGCTTGTATTTGTTGATGGATGGCGAAGCTGGACCGCGCGTAAAGTTCAGCTGCACGAGATGGACATCGCTACGTCCAACATGGCGCGCGCAATAGCCCAGCATGCAGATGACACAATTAAAGAAGTGGATACCGCGCTGGTTGGGCTCGTTGAGCGGGTGCAAACAGATGGAATCAGCCCTATAGCGCTGAACCGACTTCATACTCTGCTGGCGTTGCGGGTGACTGAATTGCCGCAACTGAATGGTATCTACGTCTACGATGAAAACGGCCGTTGGTTGACCTATTCATTACCAGCAGTAGTGTCAAACGTCAATAATGCGGATCGCGACTATTTTATTTATCATCGGACGCACTCTAATTCTGGGCCTTATGTTGGAATTCCGCTCCGAAGCCGGTCTACCGGAGCCTGGATACTGACTTTATCGCGCAGAATTAATCATGCCGATGGTAGCTTTGCTGGCGTGGCACTAGCCACAATTAGCATCGATTATTTTAATAAATTTTACGAGAG
The DNA here is from genome assembly GCF_035018905.1 of Glaciimonas sp. Gout2. NCBI lineage: Bacteria > Pseudomonadati > Pseudomonadota > Betaproteobacteria > Burkholderiales > Oxalobacteraceae > Glaciimonas > Glaciimonas sp. Gout2. The sequence continues at coordinate 57,672 of NZ_JASJXA010000028.1, forward strand.
TTTTGATATTGGCCGGCACGGTGCGATTACGCTCGCCTTAGATAGCGGCGTGATGTTAACCCGCAGCCCTCTTCTGAAGGACTCTATCGGTAAGAATATTTCCGGCTCGATATTGGTTCAGGACGTCACCAAAGGCAAGGCTGGAACAACCGTTATAAAATCGGGGCAAGACGGGATAAGGCGCATCAACAGCTTTCGGCGGCTCGATCAATATCCTCTTTTTGTTTCTGCAGCATTGTCAGAACCTGAAGTTCTGGCGGACTGGTTGGCAGACACCTACCTCCATTCGGCAGGCGTAGCTTTTCTCTTGATCGTGCTAGGTTTAGTTGGGTTTCATTTAGTCGGTCAAATTAAACGAAGGGTCGATGCTGAAACCGAAATTGTGCGCGCACGCGATGCTTTGGAGGCACTTAATCAGACACTTGAAAAACTGTCTCTGCAAGACGGTCTGACCGGTCTTTCAAATCGTCGCCATTTCGATATCGCACTGGATAAGGAGTTTAATCGGGCAATGCGCAACGCAAGTTCACTTGCATTAATCATGATTGACGTAGATTGCTTCAAGCAATATAACGATATCTACGGTCATATAGCGGGAGACGAATGCTTGCGGCGCATTAGTCAGGTTGTTGAGTCCAGTCAACGCCGACCAGGTGATGTAGCCGCAAGATACGGCGGCGAAGAACTTAGCGTATTGCTCCCATGTACCGATATAAACGGTGCGATGGTCATCGCCGAAAATATCCGCATGGCGATACGCAACCTCGCAATTAAACATACGGGAAATCCTGCCGGCATAGTAACAATTAGCGCCGGTGTCGATGCTTTTGTTCCAGTCAGGGATGAAAATATGCCACTCGAATTAATACAAGCTGCCGATACAGCACTCTACGCGGCGAAAACCAGCGGGCGCGATCGAGTTTGCCACAATGTCAATTTTACCCACCGCGGACAACCCGTTTCGTCAGACACCTCGATGATTAAAGAACCTTAAACGTTAAGGTAAGGTGCATGAGAGTCGACGTCATTCGCGGCTTTACAACTTGTGTGTTAGTTCGTTTTACTTCGGATGAGAAGCTGCATTCTTCGGCTAGCCACATAACTCAGCATGCATTCAAAGTAGATTGTTGATTCTTCAGACTTTTGTATTGCATCGTGAATAAACTGCATGCGTATGGTAGACATAGGCAAGGATGCTATCGCATTTGTTCTTTCATTCGATTGGTCCAGGTCGTCTTTGCAAAAAGATCGAAAATAGTCTTTTGCTCAGTACTTAACCCATCATAAAAAGTCCTGGTGATTGAAGCGGTCTTGCTCAAAAAATCGGCATTCGAACGCATCATGATGACCATCTTTTCCATTTTTTCTGGCGTGGACAAATTTTCATAATCAGGGCCAAGCGCGCTTTTCATTTTTTCTTTGGATTGTGCGCGCAATGTTGCTTGCGCGGCTAAACCACTTGAAAATGTATCCCATGCGGTTTGCTGAGATGATTTAAGATTGAGTTTTTGTTTCAGTTCAGTAAGGCGCTTTTGTGTTGCAGGCACTGCATCTTGTTGGCTACGGGCACTCCCTTTTGTACCATTGACGGCTGGTTGCGTGCCTTGCTCGACAGCATAGGAAGCCGTTCCCGCGATTAGCAAACCAGAGAGCAGACATGCGGTGATGATTGATTTGTTCATTATTTCTCTCGTTAAAATACTCTGTTATTGCAAGGTCTTTGAGGCCTATTCTCAGACGGTAATTATGCGCTCATGGATCAGACTAAGGTTAGAGCGCTCCTTAATTATTTCAAAAAATTATTTCCGAAATCTCACCAATTATTGCGAGGCGTTTATCCGTATTAGAAATAAAAAAAAGACAGGATAAACCTGTCTTTTTACGACCGACTATCTATTTTATTTAGGAGCGGTTTTAGTTGCATCTACCTTGGCCACTGGTGGCGTTACTTTTGCTTCGGATTTGGCTTTGGTTGCCTTGACCTTCGCTACTTTATGATGGGCTTTTGCCTTCACCGTTTTTGTTCCCGAATCAGCAGCGACTTTTGTTTCCGCCTTCGTAGTCTTGGCAGTGTTAGTGATCGGCGTAGCTGGGGCGACTGGTGCTGATGGCGCGGCGGCTTGTGCAAAGACGGAAGTAGCAAACAAGCCAGCGATCAGAGCAGCTAATAATTTATTCATTTGAGTACCTTTTACGTGGTCTTGATTAACTCAGGTCATCCTGAGGGCTTGCGGTATAAACGACCTTGATCGGTCGATGGTTGACCACGATTACAACCGGTTACAAACTGGACTAAAGGTAGACTGTATGTGTGCAATCCATTCATGCCTATGCGCATTTTGACTGGTGATCCAGATTTGATGAAAAACACTTTTGTGGAGTCTCCTTCCTGCACTTCTGCATGTCAGGGTATTGATCTTTTGTATATCCAATACGCCGCGAACTCTACTGATTGACATTGTTACGTGCTCACCGTCAGACATTATTGGTGGGGTCCTAATTGCTGATTTAAATCCTGATCCAGGTAATCTCAGCCAGCTTCTAAGTTGCGTATTCTGCCGCTTATTTGGTTAATGCTCTGCTATATGGAAAAGTATAAAAAGATTTAAGAAACGATTTTTATCGTGCGTGCATATCGCCACGCTTCTCGTTATCCCACTTGCATTTGTGGTCTGTCGTGCGGCTATTTCATGGTTAATTTATTTATGTCAATCCTGTGATGAATACGATCATTGCCCAATTAAGTGAACATGGCGCATCCCAAGATGAGGTCTTGACGGTCAACGCATTTCTGACGGTGGCAGGTGAGTTGGTAGAAAGAGATGTTGCAGATAGCGCTAAATCAGATATGAATTAGGCCTGTTGATAGTTGATATAAAGTAGGCTATAAGAGTAACTTTTAAAAAAAGCGCTATCCGCGGATAGCGCTCAATTTGAGCAAATAGAACTACCCTATTTGGGCATGTTATGCATCGGCGTCAAGGTTAAGGCTAAAGATAGCGTCATAACCATTTTTTTCCCGATCGCTTTCTTGCAGGTCATCTATCAAACCCATGTCATCAAGTTCTTCGTACGCGTTGTTGTATTGGTTATCGGTAGTTGCACCGATTACGCGATAGATTTCCTGATCGGCGTTACGGACGCCGATGAGTTTATATTCTTGTCTGACGATATTGAGGTCCACTACGGACACCAATAAGTTAGTCATGATCGTTTTGTCGAACTCGGGGATGCTGTAGTCTCCGACCAGTGCTGTTTTCAATCGATTCCTCTTGTGTATTTGGTGTTTGCTTACAGTTCACTTCTTGAAACCCTTGAAATGATTGCCAGGCAACGTATTTTCAAGCGTATCGCGTCAAATAAAGACGAGAGGTGTTAATTTTACCTTCACCCGCGTTTGTCGGGGGAATTTGTCTAATTTGTTAGGCAGCCCGGTAGATTTTTGCTTGATTAGTGTATTGAATCAGCGACTACCGGCCCCACGACTCCTAGACCTCTAACATTTGGCAAAAAACATTTTAGTTTGGATATCTTTACGTTGCTGGCGTATCCATTCCTGACTTTGGATGGGACGTTTACTTTCATATTTGGTACCACGTTCCATGAGACGTTGTTGTTCTATCTGATCAAGTTCCCGCGTTCGCTCGTCTAACTGATGACATTCAGCGCTGGCTGGCGCTTTTGATACTTCTATTGCGGCGTGAGTGGTGTTGGTTTGTGCTTGTGCGAAAGTCCCCAAAAGTGGCAGTGCTATTGATAGCGTGACGGTGAAGAACTCTTTTTTTATTCGCATTGCTCGCAACATGATGATATTCCTTTAGAGTTTTGCAGGTGTTAAGTAAGTGCTGAAGTCACTTTTAAAACTTCCTCGACCGTGGTGACGCCCTCTATAATCTTAAGGGCACCGGCAACGCGTAAAGGCTTCATGCCATCGGAAATACTTTGTTGCTTTAGTGCCTGAATGTCAGTTTCAGCCTGAATCATTTTTGAAAACGATGGTGTAACTGTTAGAAGTTCATACAAACCTGTTCGTCCACGATAGCCGGTTTGACGGCACTCGGGGCATCCAACTGGTTGATAGACGTTTGCGGGTTTTGGAATCGCATTATTTTTCACCAAATTTTGCCACACTTCATCCGTGACTTCACCGCCGTCGCTTTTGCAATGTGGGCATAAAGTGCGCACAAGTCTCTGGGCCATGATGCCAATGATCGTACTTTCCAGTAGATAAAAAGGTACGCCAAGTTCCAGTAATCGCATAACCGCAGATGGCGCGTCGTTAGTATGGAGCGTAGAAAGCACCAGATGGCCTGTTAGTGCAGCCTGAATGGCCATTTCTGCGGTGGCTAAGTCGCGTATTTCACCGACCATGATGATGTCTGGATCTTGTCGCATCAGCGCTCGGACACCATCCGCAAATGTCAGATCGATGCCTTGGTTGATCTGCATCTGATTGAATGCAGGTTCGACCATTTCGATCGGGTCTTCGACCGTGCAGACATTTACTTCTGACGTCGCTAGCGCTTTTAGGGTGGTGTATAAGGTCGTCGTTTTACCTGACCCAGTTGGCCCGGTGACGAGAATAATGCCGTGTGGACGCTTGGTCAGTGCATCCCAACGTAAGGCGTCATCTTTTGGGAAGCCCAATTCGGGTAGCGTTTTTACGACTACCTCTGGATCAAAAATCCGCATCACCAGCTTTTCACCGAAAGCGGTTGGCAGCGTTGAAAGACGTAATTCGACTTCCTGACCACCGGCGGTGCGAGTTTTTATCCGTCCATCTTGTGGGCGCCGTTTCTCAATGACATCCATCCGACCAAGTAATTTGATTCGCGCTGTCATCGCGATCATTACGACAGCTGGAACTTGATATACCTGATGTAGCACGCCGTCGATGCGAAACCGTATAGCACTGAAGTCGCGCTTGGGCTCCATGTGAATATCTGACGCGCGCTGTTCAAATGCGTATTGCCATAACCAGTCGACGATATTGATGATATGACGGTCATTGGCGTCTACCTGCTTATTGGCTTTGCCTAGCTCCACCAATTGTTCAAAGTTATTTCTTAATGCTAATTCCTGTCCACCCGATTTATGCGCACTTTTAATCGATTTTGCGAGGGTAAAAAATTGTGTGATGTATTGCGTTATATCGATTGGATTAGCAATGACCAGCTTAATATTCCGCCGCGAAATTTTAGCAATTTCCGGTTCCCAATCGATACGAAATGGTTCTGCAGTTGCGATCACGAGTTCTGTCGCCGTTAACTCGACGGGCAAAATATTGAACCGGGTAGCGTAAGTCGCCGACATCACATCCGCCACTTTGGCAAAGTCAATTTTGAGTGGATCAATACGGTAAAAGGGCAGGGCGACTTTGTGCGCCAACCATTCCGTCAACCACTCCAATGTCATTGCCCGCTGAGGGATTTGCGCGGTCAGGCGCTTGCATTGGGCCACTGCGGACAATGGATGAATAGCAATACTGGCGTTGCGGAAAATACCCTGCGCCTGGGTAAAAAAGTCTTTAACTTCTTCTTTTATAACCGTGCCATCCGCCAGCAACCAAGTGAAAATTTGCTGTAGATCGAGTATTTTTGGCGGAGCTTTATTCATCACTTTATTATGGCTAGTTTCGCAAAGTTAATGTTGTGAGTTGATTAGTGGACCAAGCGCGCGATGATTTGAATCTTGCACAACGCTTAGTCAATAAGCCCTAGGGTTTAGTTCTCAATGGTCGGTATGCCATACCTTTATGCCGTTCACCCACGTTTTTGCTGGCAACTTGGTCTCAGCTGTTATCTCTGCAGCGCGTTCATAAAGTGTTGTGAAATCCGGTTTCCATGCGGTTTTAAACGCGATGGCTATCACATTGCCGTCATGGACTTCAGGTAAACACCAGACATCATCGAAGGCGAACATCATCGCTTTCAGATTCTTGGCGTAACTTGGGTGGTCGCCAAATAGATTAACCGTCATTACGCCATTGTCCGTAAGGCAGGCGGCGCAGGCGCTATAGAACTCGGGGGTGTCGAGCACCGGGCCTTTTGCAGTGGCGTCGTATAAATCGACTTGTAGCGCATCGATGGTGTCCCGATTCGCCTCGTTCATGACAAAATCCATTGCATCCATTTCGATGACGGTCAAGCGGTCATCATCCGGCGGCAACTTGAACATGGTTGTGCATATTGTGAGCACGGAAGGATTCAGTTCAATCGCGGTGACGCGTGCGGCTGGAAATTGACGATAGCTGAATTTGGTCAGGGCGGCTGTACCCAGGCCAAGTTGCACAATATGCTGCGGCTGATCATTAAATAGCATCCACGCCATCATTTGTTGTGCGTATTCCAACTCCAGCCAGTCTGGTTTCCTTAGCCGCATTGCGCCTTGCACCCATTCGGTACCGAAATGTAAAAAACGGACGCCGTCTTGTTCTGACAATGTGACGGGAGCGAATTTAGGTTTGCGCGGGGCTTTAGGCTCTGCCTTCGCATCCTTTGTATCAGTTTTTTGGAGGCGTTTACTTGGGCCGGCTTTAAGATTGGCTTCGGCTTCGATGGATTTGCGTTTGATCAGCATTGTCTGGATATGAGGTGGCGTAAGTGGATCTACTAAAGGGAATAAGCGGCTAGCACAAAATGATCTGATGATTACGCAATGATACCGCGCCACAGCGCCAGTTTTTGCTCAAATGTAGATTGTGCGTTAGCGGGTGATGAGGATGGTAGCACCAGAGTTTCGAATCCAGCTGACGAGAATTGGGTCGCGAATTTGCCAGATGTTTTGCCATTAAAGCAAATTCGCGCTAATTGCGGGCAGCGCCGATGCAGTAAATCAAATTGGTTAGCGAGTGGATTACGAATAGCGCTATCCAGACTGCCATTACGCTCACAACCAGCAAGCACGTCCCATAAACCGATGCCGTGTGCGCGTAGACGGATTAATCGCTCGAGATAAGGCAAGTCAACCAAATTATCGTCGAGCACTGCCGAAAGCAAGGGCCAGAACTGGTTGCGTGGATGACCGTAATATTGTTGGAGTGCCAATGATGCGACACCTGGAAAGCTGCCCAGTATCAAGATTTGTGTGCCTTCATCTATAACGGGGGTAAAGCCGCTCAAGTTCGCAATTGATGTTGGTGGTGCTGGCATAAGGTGGCGCCGGTAATTATTTTCTCGAAGGATCAGTATATTATCGTTTCTGTAGGTCTTTCATCATGATTTTTACGAGACTAATATATTTTTCTTGAGAAACTTTTTTTATACGTCAACTTATTGGTTTTTTTTTAGGCTCACCGTTAATATCTGAAGGAGTGTTTGCATGCATCAACCCGTTATTCTAATTACCGGTGCCAGTCGTGGCATTGGCGCGGCTACTGCACTGCTGGCGGCTGAGCGGGGTTATGCGGTCTGCGTTAATTATGTGCGTAATCGGGATGCTGCCGAGGCCGTGGTCAATGCTATCGTCGTTGGTGGCGGAAAGGCTATCGCCGTGGCTGCTGATGTGGCCGTGGAGAGTGACGTAGTAAAGCTTTTTGAGACCGTCGATACAAAACTCGGAACATTAACTGCATTGGTCAACAACGCAGGCATTCTCGAAACACAAATGCGTCTGGAGCAAATGGATGCGGCACGTTTGCAGCGGATATTCGCGACGAATGTGGTCGGTAGCTTTATTTGTGCACGCGAGGCGGTGAAACGCATGTCTACCTCTTTGGGTGGCAACGGTGGCGCGATTGTGAATCTGTCATCGGTAGCATCGCGCCTTGGCGGCGCAGGAGAATATATTGATTACGCCTCATCCAAAGGCGCAATAGATACCATGACGATAGGATTAGCAAAAGAACTTGCTGATCAGGGTATTCGGGTGAATGCGGTCCGGCCTGGAGTGATTTATACAGATATTCACGCCAGCGGTGGCGAAGCGGGGCGCGTAGACAGGGTGAAAGATGCCATTCCGATGCGTCGTGGTGGTCGTGCCGATGAGGTGGCGCAAGCAATTATGTGGTTGTTGTCGGATCAGGCGTCGTACTCTACGGGATCGTTTTTAGATGTAGCCGGTGGCCGGTAAGTGCTTTATGCGTATTTGGTAGTTGCCCTTAATCGGGGCTCTGTATCCCCAAGATTTTAAAACTAAACAAGGTGCAGACGATGCAAGCAACCCCGAGAAAAATTGATGCCCTGTTAAGGGCCTATGCGGAAAGTCACCGCAACCATACTAACGAAATCATCCATTGTATTTGCGTCCCGGCGATTGTATTTGCGTTGCTGGGTTTACTCTGGGCACTACATCCATTTGTGGCGACAATAGCCGCAATAGCCGCGCTGATTTACTACGGATCATTGTCACTATCATTTGCTGCCGGAATGGTTTTGATGGTGGCATTGATGCTATTAATTTTGGATAGTATTCCTGGTAATTGGGTGTTACCGTTGTCGGTTGCCGTTTTTGTTGCGGCGTGGATCGGTCAATTTATCGGTCATCACATCGAAGGTAAAAAGCCTTCATTCTTTGATGACTTGCGTTTTTTATTAATAGGCCCTTTATTCGTGCTGAGTTTTTTGTACAACCGGTGGCATTTACGTTATTGATCCATTGACTCAAAGTAAGGGCTTCAGCGTGTGAAGCATGTAAATTTGAGAGGTGAAATCCGGTATTGTAAGACGGTAAGGCGGTAAGGCGGTAAGACGGTTCGATGGTGAAATGGTGAGTGAGGTAACGGCTTCTTTTAGATGTTTAAATAAAACAAGGGAGGAATCATTCGATGCTTGCGACGTTTGCTACCCTACTAATTTTTCAATGTTTGGGCGAGGGCATTACGTTTGCTTTAAGTTTGCCTATTCCCGGACCTGTTGTTGGCATGTTGCTGCTATTCGTGGCTCTAGTGATTTCTCCGGGCTTACTTGAGCGCATTGAGAAAACCGGCACTGAACTGCTCGGCCATTTATCGCTATTGTTCGTCCCTGCGGGTGTAGGAATTGTCGTCTCAGCAGCCACCGTCCGAGGCCATTGGCTCGCCGTGATTGTATCGGTCATCGTCAGCACCATACTTACTCTCGCTGTGACAGCTACCGCGATACGATTGACAATGCCCGCTCAGCGTAAAGCGCGGAGGGAGCCAGATGCCGAATTGCAGGGTGAATCAGGCGCTTTAGACAAGCATAAAGTACCCAAAGAGAGCGATCATGCATAGCATTCCTGAGTTTGGATCAATATGGGTCTATCTTGCGGGTTCACCTCTGCTTGGCTTGACGCTGACGTTGTGTGCGTATGTCATCGCATTTTGGGTGTACGGTCGCTTCAAATTTTCACCACTTGCTAATCCGGTCGCCATTGCGATTGCGCTGATCGTTTTGGTTTTACAGACTACGGGTATGTCTTACCGTGACTATTTTTCAGGCGCTCAGTTCGTTCACTTCCTACTCGGACCCGCGACGGTGGCATTGGCGATTCCCCTTGCGCGCCAGTTACCGCGATTACGTAGATCATTTATACCGCTCGTTTGCGGGTTATTTTCTGGATCGATAACAGCGATCATTTCTGCCGTCGCCATTACTGTTGTGATGGGTGGCTCCTATCAACTCGCTATCTCCATCGGCCCTAAATCGGCCACGACACCGATCGCCATGGGCGTGTCAGAGAAACTAGGCGGACTTCCTGCATTAACGGCGGTATTGGTTATTTGTACTGGCATTTTTGGTGCAGTTATAGCGCGATTTTTGTTTAACTGGATGCGTGTTGATTCACATGAAGTGCGCGGATTTGCGTTGGGTGTCACCTCGCACGGGATCGGCACGGCGCGTGCATTTCAGGTCAGTCCCGAAATGGGGGCGTTTGCCGGTTTGGGAATGGGGATGAATGGCGTACTGACGGCATTTTTGGCCCCTTGGTTGATTCCGATTGTAGTAAATAATTTGTCTTCGTTAATCTCACATTAGTCTTAATTTGTTCTAAACAGGGCGCTGATAGGCAAATTTATTGATTCACTGAGAGATCGCTCTGGTTATTGTTTTTCTATTTAGCGTTTTGTCATTTTTTAAGTAAAAAAATGGGAGAGCCAGGCTCCCCCATTTGTTTCCATACTTATTTCGCCGTATTCGCTATGTTGACGCTTATTTTGAGGCCAAGCCGAGCAACATATCATTAAGACGTTTGACGAAAGACGCAGGATCGGTCAGCGCGCCGCCTTCGGCCAGCATTGCCTGATCGAAGAGAATATTTGCCCAATCGTCAAATTTCGCTTCTTCGTATTTCAAACGTTGCACCAGCGGATGATCTGGATTAATTTCCAGAATAGGCTTCGAGTCAGGCGCTTCCTGACCAGCGGCCTTCAGCATACGCATCAGATTGCCGGACAATTCATTGGTATCGGCTACCAGACACGCTGGTGAATCGGTCAGGCGGAAAGTGACGCGTACATCCTTGGCTTTGTCGGCCAATGACGTCTTCATCTTCTCGACCAGATCCTTAAACTGCGTTTCGGTTTCTTCGTGTTGCTTTTTCTCGGCTTCGTCTTCCAGCGTACCAAGATCAAGTCCGCCTTTTGCCACAGAAGCCAGTTCCTTGCCTTCAAAATCTTGTAAGAACGAAAGCATCCATTCGTCGACGCGGTCAGTCAGCAGCAAGACTTCGACGCCTTTTTTGCGGAAAATCTCTAAATGTGGGCTATTTTTAGCCGCTGTATAGGTTTCGCCGGTCGCGTAGTAAATTTTGCTCTGGCCTTCTTTCATACGGCCGATGTAATCAGCAAACGATACGGTTTGCGCATCGCTATCGTTATCGGTCGAGGCAAATCGCAACAGTTTAGCGATACGTTCCTTGTTGGTAGCGTCCTCGCCCAGTCCTTCTTTCAGGATTTGACCGAACTCGGTCCAGAATGTTGCGTATTTGTCTTTTTGCGATTGCTCATCATTGTTTGCCAATTCTTCCAGCATGCTTAGTACACGCTTGGTCGAACCTTCTCGGATCACGCGAACATCACGCGATTCTTGCAATATTTCACGCGAAACGTTAAGAGGCAAATCTGCTGAATCGATCACGCCTTTGACGAAACGCAGGTAAATCGGCATCAGTTGCTCGGCATCGTCCATGATGAAGACGCGTTTGACATACAGCTTGAGACCGCCACGCTTATTGCGATCCCACAAATCGAATGGCGCACGTGCCGGGACATACAGCAACTGCGTATATTCGCTGCGACCTTCAACGCGATTGTGGGTGTAAATCAGAGGTGCTTCGAAAGCGTGCGAGACGTGTTTATAGAACTCGACATATTGCTCTTCGGTGATGTCCGATTTGCTGCGTGCCCACAATGCGCTGGCCTGATTGACGGTTTCAAAAGTGTCTTGAACGACCGTTTCTTTCTTTTCTTCGTCCCACTCTTCTTTCTGCATCAAAATCGGCAGCGAGATATGGTCAGAGTATTTTTGAATAATCGATTTCAATTTCCAGGCCGACAAAAACTCATCTTCCTCGGCGCGCAAATGCAAAATAATGTCTGTGCCACGACCCGCTTTGTCGATAGCTTCGATGCTGAACTCGCCAGCACCTTCCGACTCCCAGCGCACGCCTTCCGTGGTGTTGGTGCCAGCGCGGCGGGTTTCAACGGTAATTTTATCGGCAATGATAAAGGCAGAGTAGAAGCCAACGCCGAACTGTCCGATTA
>NZ_JASJXA010000029.1:0-59157 GCF_035018905.1 Glaciimonas sp. Gout2
GATATTCTGATGGCGCAGTCGTTTGTGGTCACCGGATCGGTACGTAATGCCGTGGTGGAGAAAATTGGGGCGTTTGTCTAAATATTTTTAAAAATGGATCTATTCAACATGCATACCCACTCGGCCAGCAATGGCCACGTGGGTATTATTTTGCGACAAATTACGCCAACCGACCGGAGTTATCGCCACCACCACATACAGGCGTCAACTTCTGATAGGTCGCACTCAGTCTGATTTAACCGTTGTTTATCAATTGTTGTTGCTGAATTGATGAAAAGGCTGCGATATTTCTTAAGCGACGATGTTACGAGATTGCGCCCGTGTTAACATCTTTGCTTTGATCCGCACCACCCTTCATGACCTCATCCTCGCTCGCTCGCATCGTTGAAATAGTAGCCGTTGTTCATCCTGACATTCTACTTGGCCCCATTCAGCCAGAACTCATACGCAACGAAGTTCTCGCAGATCTTCTGGAGGACACCGCACGGCGGTCGCCTGACCAGATCGCGTTAATTTTTGCAGACCGATGCGTCACTTATAAAGAACTCAATCAGGCCGCCGACCGCGCCGCTTCCGCACTCATTGACGCAGGTGTAAAACCGGGCCAAATCGTAGGCTTATGGCTTCCACGTGGAATTGATTTGCTCATCATGCAAGCCGCCATAGCCAAAGCCGGTGCAGCATGGCTACCATTAGATGCTGACACCCCAGTTGAACGTATTGCAGTCTGCCTCGAAGATGCCAGCGCACCGGGTATAGTTACCTGCGCTTTGTTTTCATCACGGCTTGAGAACCTTGGTCGCCACCTCTGGACGATAGAAAATCTGCTTACGCCGCTGGAAACGCCGCTTCAAAGTCGTACTGGCTTGTTAAGCACCCATCCGGCTTATGTCATTTATACATCCGGATCAACCGGCAAGCCCAAGGGTATCGAAATCACCCAAGGCGGCATCTGCCACTTTCTGCGTAGCGAAAATGCGGTACTGGGCGTGCGCGGGTCAGATCGCGTTTACCAAGGATTTTCTGTCGCTTTCGACATGTCTTTTGAAGAAATCTGGATCAGCTATCTGGTTGGTGCGACGCTATGGATCGCGCCAAAAGAACTCGCCTCCGATCCAGAGGCATTACCGCTGGCATTGGCCGCAAACGGCGTGACCGTATTGCACGCTGTGCCCACTTTGCTGGCATTGTTTAATCAAGATATCCCAAGCCTGCGCCTGATCAATCTGGGTGGAGAAATGTGTCCGGAGGCTTTGGTCAATCGATGGGCTAAACCAGGACTACAAATATTTAATACCTATGGACCGACCGAGGCAACCGTCTCTGCCAGTTTAGCGGCATTACGTGCCAACGAACCGGTGACAATTGGTTCACCTTTGCCAAACTACGGCATGCTAATCATTCATCCCGCGACTGAAAATGGTCTGACGTTGATGCCGCGTGGCGATACCGGCGAACTGTGTATCACCGGCCCTGGCGTCGCCGCTGGTTATCTCGGCCGCCCTGACCTGACCGCAGAAAAATTCTTAGTCAATCCGTGGTCATCCGGCGCACATGATGGCCGCCTGTATCGTACCGGCGATCTGGCACGGATCGACACTGACGGACGCGTTCAATGTTTGGGCCGCACCGACGATCAAGTGAAGATTCGCGGCTTTCGCGTCGAATTAGGCGAAATCGAAGAAGTATTGGCGCGACAACCCGGCGTCGGGACAGTCGCGGTCATATTGCGCAATGATGACGGTATCGATCAACTGATCGCTTTCATTGTTCCAGAAAATGGTGCAACGATTGCTACTGGCACACTGCGCGCAGCGCTCGGGAAACTTCTGCCGCCGTACATGGTGCCGGGATTTTTTGAGTTGATGAGCGAGATGCCACGACTGACATCGGGCAAAATTGACCGAAAAGCCCTCAAAATACGTCCACTTACGGTCAGCCCCGTCGGGACAGCAAGCGTTGGCTCGGACACAGCAGAAACAGTAGCCGAAGAAGCGTTATTCGCCGCATTGATCAAATTATTCCCCGGTCAACCTATTCGTCGTGATGCCGACTTCTTTAGCGATCTTGGTGGTCATTCACTCTTTGCCGCGCGACTTGCTTCCGCATTGCGAACCGATCCTCGCTTTGCCCACGTCACCGTACGCGACATCTACATGAATCGCGTGATTGGTCGCATCGCCGCAGCTTTATCAGAAGTGCCCGAAATCCCTGTTGCAGTCGATACCACCTGGATCGCTCCATCGTCGTTGAAACGTTGGGTCTGTGGAGCCGCCCAAGCCGCAGCTGTGCCATGGTTAGTGGCAATGCGGATGATGCAATGGCTCGCACCATTTTTTACGTATCACTTCTTTACCGGTGATCCTGGAGATTCAATTCCACGTGCAATTGTCATGTCGGTCGGCGTATTTTTACTGGCAACGTTTTTTGAATTCGGCATAGCTATTGCTGCCAAGTGGTTAATTCTAGGACGCCTTAAACCCGGGCGCTACCCGCTGTGGGGATTAACCTATTATCGCTGGTGGCTGACTGATCGTCTGATTGAGGCAGCGCCGACCTATTTGCTTAGCGGCTCATCGATTTACACATGGTGGTTGCGCGCACTCGGCGCGCGGATTGGCTCGGAGGTGTTAATTGGTTCAATTATGTTACGCGTACATGATTTGCTCATCATTGAAGACGGCGCAACGATAGGCAATGCTGTCAATTTTGAAAATGCACGTGTAGAGCACGGTGAATTGCGCATAGGGCAGATTGCGATTGGTCGAGAAGCCAACGTTGGTTCTTACGTCGTCATGGAGGGAAACACGACTATTGGAGAATTCGGCCATCTGGAAGGACAGTCCGCGCTAAGCGATGGTCAGTCCGTCCCGGCGAACCGGATTTGGGGTGGTTCACCGGCGCGAGATATGGGCGCTTTCGACAAACGCTCTAACTCACCACGACCACCCGTAACCCGTAAGCGTCAAGTTGGCGAATCGATATTCTTTTTATTAGGCGCATTACTGATCACCACGCTGTTCTTCATGCCGGTTTTTCCTAGTTTTATTCTGATCGACTGGCTTGATAACTATGACCGCTTCCCATGGTTACAAAGTAATCAGTTATCCTTCCAGCTAACAAAATATTTTGTGATGGCCTTCCCTGCGACAGCGGTGTTGATTATCTGTACGGCGTTACTTTCGGCGGGCATTCGCTGGAGTATTTTGCCGCGACTCAAAGCCGGTAGCTGGCCGGTGCGGAGCAATAAATATTGCAGCAAATGGCTGGTGAACCAGATTCAGGAGTCCAGCCTGAGTGTTCTGCACGGCGTATACGCGACCATTTACGCACCGTTCTGGTATCGTCTGCTCGGTGCCAAGGTCGGTCGTGGCGCTGAAATTTCGACTGCGCTGGGCGTTGTGCCGGATATGCTGACTTTGGGCGAAGAAACGTTTATTGCCGACGCCGTTCTGCTTGGAGATGAGCAAATCGACGGCGGCTGGATGCGGATGCAGCCAACTGTCATTTCACGCCGTAGTTTTGTCGGTAATGGTGCCTATATTCCCGACGGCACCACTTTGCCAGAAAACGTCCTGATTGGCGTTCACTCGCGCGCACCCGCCAACGACAAAATGCACAACGGCGACGTCTGGTTAGGATCGCCGCCGATTAACCTTCCAGCGCGTGAGCAAGTCAGCGGATTTCCTGAGCATTTAACATTCCGACCATCCAAGCGCCGCCGCCTTGGTCGCGGTTTAGTAGAAGCCTTCCGTATCGTCTCACCACACGCAATCGTGATTGCCGTCGGTTATACATTGGTATTAAACCTGATGCCGCTAGCCGGTGCAGGACTTTGGGGCGAAGTAATCTGGTTACTGACGTTATCAGGGCTGATGTACGGCGTCGGGACGTTTATTTGGATCGTCTGTATCAAATGGTTATTATTAAAGCGTTATCATAAATGCAGCGTCCCAATGTGGACCCCTTTTGTATGGCTATCTGAAGGCGTAACCAATCTGTATGAGGGAATCGCTGTCCCGAACTTACTCAATTACCTGCGCGGAACCCCTTGGCTACCGCTGGCGTTCAACCTGCTGGGATGTAAAATTGGACGCGGCGTGTATCTCAACACCACTGACATTACCGAATTTGACTGCGTCACCATTGGTGACTACAGCGAACTCAACGCTTTGGCTTGTCCACAAACCCATTTGTTCGAAGACCGCGTCATGAAGATCGATCACGTCACCATCGGAAACCGCGTCTATATGGGGCCTCGGAGCGCAGTTCTGTACAGCGCGGTGGTCGGTGATAACGCCAAGCTGGGCGCGCTGACACTTGTTATGAAGGGCGAGCAAATACCTGCTGGCACCAGTTGGCGTGGTTGTCCTGCCGCACCGGAGTTAAAGGGATCGAAATGAACGTCATTTGCGCGCTCTGAATCATGCTAGCGTATCAATCAGGGCAACCAATCTCCGTCACTCCCTGGCCGCTAGCGGCTCCTCATATCCAGCAAGTGCGCGCTATGAGGGCTGTCGGTGGGGGCGAGCTAAAACCGTTGATTCTCGCCATCAGTATCATTACACCGCAAACAACAAACCGTGATAGCGCCCGGAAGCTAGTCCGTGCGGCGCTGCGTGAAACACTCGGTATTTTGCTTGATATGTCACCGCAATCGGTGCCCTTGATTTCTGAACCCGGTCACCCCATCCGATTAGCTTTACCTCATCAGCAGATTGGACTGTCGATAACCCATGAAGCTGGTTTTTCACTCGCAGCCATCAACTTGTATGGCAAAATCGGTATCGATACGATGCGAACCGACAGCATTTCTGATTGGCAACAGGTAGCCCAAGACTATCTCGGAAGCACTATTTATAACCGTATTTTGAGCAAGCCCGAAAACCAGCGTGCGATTGCATTTGCGGAACAGTGGACGCGATATGAAGCGAGTCTTAAATGTCTCTGTTTAGGTATTACAGAGTGGGATTTAAGGTTAGATAAAGCATTACGCCAATGCGCCGTAAATTCGCTGATGTTGCCAAATGGCATGGTCGGCACTATCGCCACATTGCCCGCCAAACCTTAATTTTTGTTGTCTCATTTTAGCTTGGCTTGACGTTCGGCTCAAACCCTACAAAATCACTTTGCCGCGCATCGCCTTGTCTTTGCCCCGCCGGGTTTTTCCTTCAACACGTTTAAGCTGCGAAGAATAACTCGGTTTCGTAGGGCGACGACGCTTCTGTACCACGGTCACACCTAATACCAGCGCACGTAGTCGCTCTAGCGCATCCACCTTATTCTGTTCCTGACTGCGTGATTGTTGCGCCTTCAGAATCACCACGCCATCCTTGGTAATGCGCTGATCTTGCAGCGCCAGCAGTTTTTCTTTATAAATAACAGGAAGTGACGATGCGTTTATATCAAAACGCAAATGGATAGCGGACGACACCTTATTCACGTTTTGACCTCCCGGCCCTTGTGCGCGCACGCCGGTCATCTCAACTTCTGCAAGAGGAATGCTAAGGCCTTCGGCGATAACCAGCAAATTTTGATCGTTAGGAGGGAACATTTGGCCTATTATAAAGCGGCAATTTCGAAGAACCTAATACCACCAGAAAACACCAAGGTTGAACGCCGTTAACCTAGAGGGAAGTCCTGATGCGCGCCAAAGTTATCAAAGTAAAAAATGGGTTAATCATTCTGATCGCCCTCGCTTTTAGCGCAAGTGCTGGTTCAAGCTCGGGTGCGACGGAGCACTTCACAATTGATTCCGACCATACGTTTTCGTCATTCGAATATAGCCATTGGGGCTTATCGATGCAGCGCAATCGGTTTGATCGTACCAGCGGCTACATTGCGTTTGATCAGGCTGCAGGAACCGGTGAAATCATGATCGAGATTGAAGCAGCATCTGTTAATACCGGTACCGAGTTATTTAATAAAGCACTACGTGCCAGCGAATTTTTTGATGCCGAAAAATATCCAAAAATACTATTTACCTCTTCGCAGTTACTATTTGACGGAGACAATCTCAAGCAGGTCCAGGGCGATCTAACTATTAAAGATGTCACCCATAACGTGACGCTGGAAATAACCAATTTCAATTGTCGCTTTATGTTGCTGTACGGAAAGCGGGCTTGCGGTGCGAATGGCTTCGTCAAAATTCTCCGAAGTAATTACCACTTGGGACGTTTTGTACCTTTTGTCAGCGATGCGGTCACGCTGCATATCGTAGTGGAAGCGATCAAGGATTATTGATGCTTGCCACGCTTCATTCTCATGATCGAGTAATCAAACAAGAAGTCATCCAAGTAAATCCGCGTTACAGCTATTTGGGTAAGAAAAAATACTCTCTTCTAAAGAAATAACCAGACATACACCAATGCAGCAACAACCAAAAGAAACGGAATCGAATAAACATGAAAGGTGATCCACGCCTTTTTGTCCGGTGTCATACGCAGCGCAATAATATTAGCGAGTGAACCCAACATAAAACCAAATCCGCCGACGTTAACGCCGAAAGCGATCAATCGCCAGTCGCCACTATATTCCGCAAGCAAAATCGCAGCGGGGACATTACTGATGAATTGCGACGCCACGATACCGGCAAGATAGAGTCGTTGCGATTCGGCAAGACCGACACTCTCCACCAACGCATGAACTATCGGCAACTGCGCTACCAGTCGTAAATCGACAAACATTAAAATGAATACCAACAGCAATGCCCAGTCGATCCGCGCCACCACGTTGCGCTGCGCAAATAAAAAGATCGCCAATACCATTAACAAAGCGGGGGCGGCATAATGCCTGTCCGTCATGATTAAAAACGGCACATACATAGCCAGCGATATGAGAAGCAATTTTTTATTGATCGGGGTCATCGCAGCATCCTCCTCAACCATCAGTTTTAAACCGGGAAATGCAACTACGGTCAATAAAACCAGCGGAATCATAAAAATGCATACCATCGGTAACATCGCGATCACATAATCCTGAAAAGAGAGATGTGAAAGCTGCCAGAGGAAAAGATTTTGTGGATTTCCAATGGGTGTCAGCGCAGAACCCGCATTGGCCGCCAGCGCTTCAAAAATAATCAGGCGGGTTATCGGCAATTTGATCGTGGTGCGCAAACTGAGTGTCAACGGGACCATGACGAACAGTCCTACGTCGTTGGTCAACAGCATCGACAAAAATGCGGTGGCGAGCACCAGAAAAACAGCAAGGGCGCGCTCAGTTGGCATCAATACCGTTAAATGCCTACCCAAGCGCGACAGATAGCCGCTTAATTCAACACCCTTGGTTAACGCCAGCAAACCGGTCAATGTCGCAATCGTGGGCCAATCGACCAAATGCGGATACTGCTGAATTTTTTCGGGAGCAATAGCCGACAAAATCAGCAAAATGACGAATAAAATTAGAAAAAAATAATCTTTACGTAGTGTTTCAAATAAAGTTGCAAATAAGGATGAAGTTGTCGATAGTTTAATAATATTTGTCATTGTTGGTCGAGTAAACACTTTGTAAATCGGTGTAAAGTTTGCGAATTCCGGGCGACTAGCCGACGGTGAACGAACCGTTTAAGGCGTTTTCATCAACGCCCTCTAATCGTTGTGCCTACACAGAATACTGCTTCAACGCAATTATATCGATACACGCTCAGTGAGCGTGAAAAAGCAGGAGCACCGCACGTAGATCTTTGCTTTAGTGTATTTGAAAAGCGCAGCAGTACTAGTGGAAACAATCATTTCCACGCTGTAAGTGCGTAATTGCAGATTGGATCGCTTGACGGCGGGAAGATAGATTTGTATTAACGCGACATTCCCTCAACTGCTGTGCGCAATTTCTTTATGGAAGCATCCAGGTCGGTTTTTAATTCTTCCCAGGCATTCAGTCCACTATTTTTCAAATCCATGCTTTTTTTATCAAGATCATTCAGATCTCTTTGAAAGCCTTGAATAGTCGGCTCCATACGCAGTCTCGCAACTCGACCTGACTTCTTGGCCTTAGCATTAAGACTATCAATTTTGATTTTTAAGTCGGCAATTTGCTGGCGCACCGCTTTTAAATAGGTATCCCGTTGTACTTCTACACCATATATTTTTTGTCGCGTATCGGGCGACTCTGCGAACGTGTTTTCGTAAAAACACAAAGGTAATAAAGCCCAGAGCAATAAAACACCAATATTCGATTTAGCTACTTTGATGGTGCGTTTCATGTACATTCCCCGGTAGGCCCATCACATGGGCGTGATTTGAGCGTCTTATTGGAACGTCTTATCAGTGATCCTATAAGGGAGCCGTGATAACAGGTTAATAAATAAAACCGGTATGACACGTCAATAAATAGCAGGAATAGTTGACGCCAGATAAGTCCTGCAATTTCACTTGTTAACGAAAGCTCTCCATTCAGCCTATCCTCTATTTTCGTACTTTCAAGAAAATTCTATTCAGTATCGAAGCCACGGGTTGTACCTGTGTCTATTGAGCTCAAACCTCAACAAGTGGCATATCTGCTGACTGGCCCACAATATCGAGAACGGCTTACATAATTGGACGAATTGTTGAAATATCCTTGGAAGATCAATACTGGCTAAAAAGCGATACGATCAACAAAAAATTAACACACCTAAAAATCTGTGATCCCCATGACTGCAATAAGCTCCAAAATTGACTTGCAGAACAGTTAATTGCGATTACAATTGTAATCATAAAGACAACATTAATAACTGATCCACATCAAAATTTATCGTCAACAAATCAGAAAATCAACGCCTTAGTGGCGATTCTGGTTTAGAAATATCGCATCCCGTCCGCGTCTTTTTATTTTTAAAGGGATCAGTCACGATGGTTAATACAGTCCCATTTCTCTCCCCACATCCGACACACGTCATGAACGTAAAGACGCATTGCGGGAACTGCAATTTGCGCGACCTATGCCTTCCAATCGGACTCACCGAGGCCGAACTTGATCGATTGGATCAAATTGTTAAACATAGACGGCGCATTACGCGCGATAGTGCGCTCTATCGGATGAACGATCCATTCGTCAATCTGTATGCTATTCGTGTCGGGCATTTCAAGACATATCAAGTTAATGCCAACGGAGCTCACCATATTTCCGGATTTCAAATGACCGGTGAATTACTAGGGATGGAGGCCATCAGCTCATATCGGCATCAATGTAACGCAGTGGCGCTGGAGGATAGTGAAGTCTGTGAAGTGCCGTTTTCGGACTTGGAAAATCTCTTGAAAGATGTCCCGATCATGCTGCATTATTTTCATCGCATGATGAGCCATGAGATTGCACAAGATCATAACGCCATGCTGCAATTAGGGAATCTTCGCGCAGAGCAACGGTTTGGGGCTTTTTTGCTCAATCTTTCGACCCGATATAAAAATCGCGGCTATTCAGCTACGAATTTTCAATTACGGATGTCTCGAGAAGAAATTGCCAACTACTTAGGACTGACAAACGAAACTATTAGTCGGTTGCTTTCTCATTTTAAAAAAATGGGATGGTTGAAGGTCAACAACCGCGAAATTACATTATTAGACGTTCCCGCTTTGCTGATGTTAGTAGAGGGAAAGTAACCAAGCTGTGAAAAAGTCACCACCCAAGAGCGAAAGTCCAAAAAAGAGTAGCGCCAATCTACTCAGCAGATAAAAATATCAGGCGGTAGTAATGCCTTACGTCAACCAAGCTGTGAAACATCTGCCGTTACTGTCGCTGTCTCTTAACCTTTTCGCTATTCCTGCAACACTAACGGATCACAACATCAAATCGGGCCTACCAATTTGTTACGTTTAAAAAGGCGACTTTACCTGCTTAATTTTTTTCCATTGCTTATGGAGTTTTTTAAGATTGATTTCGTTATGCGCTGAGACATAATCGCGCACGTATCCAGAAACATCGGCCAGTCTTGGCTTACCCGCTGTACATTGCTGTAATAAACCATCAGCTACACGCGCATCGTTTAATTCGCCTAACGTATCTTGCAGCACGCTAAGGGCGGCAAGATACGTTTTGATTTTTTTTGCAGAATATAACGAAGAAAAGAACGCTAATCCATAGCGCATTTTTTTTGCCGCAATCCGTAATTTGTGACGCTCTGTCGCATCGATGGCACTTAGCCCCTTTCCGCGCTGACGTAGTTTCTTTTGATATCTACGCAACTGCGCAGTGGCGAAAGGGCGCAACGGTGCATTAGCACGTTCCAGTAGCGAGGTGGCAGTGTCCGACTTTTTCCCTAACTGCTGATTTGCATCATGGATACATGCGCCCAAGATCAATATAAGACGTGCATACCGGCTAGAGTTGAGAACTTTGACAGCATTACTTCTGCTCTTCTTCGCAAAGTCAGCGGCTTTTTTCTGTAACGGCATAACGGTCCGCGGTCCGTTGAAACCGAATGTCGCGGCGGCCAGTGTAGGACCAGCAAACACTTCCCAGTCACGTGCACTTCCTAAGTGTCTACCCAACCACTTGCACTCCTCCAGTAAAAACTCCGGTTCTGCTAACTGGTCTCTAAAAATCACGAGCGCTGAGCGCAGGCGGCGCACGCCAACCCGCATTTGATGTACGCTCTCGGCATCGGTCCCGTATTTAATGCCAGCTTCGTTACCTTGAATTTGCTCCAGACAATGGGCAAGAATTATCTGAAAACCCTCTCCTATCGTCTTTTTATCTGATAATGCAAGAGCGCTTGCCGTTGTTATCGCCGGTGGTTGCGGTGCATACAATCCGTAACCACGCTCAGCCTTACTAATATTACCGACGCTTAGTGCTATCGTCTCTTGCAGCGCTAATGCTAAGGCAAATAAATTTCCTGCCTTCCCCGATTTAAGTTCCAGTTCAATTTCACTAATCGGGATACTAATAACGCCGTCGCCATGACTAGAGACAATCTGGCCCTGATCGAGAGCCAACTCTACTTCGTCACCTTCGGGCAAACGCAACATCCAGATACGCCGCTGAAACCGCGTAGTGAATACAGGGGCGAGTTGCTGCATCAACTGTGGTCGACCCAACAGCTTGAACCATCTGGATCGGGGTTTCAACAGTGCCTGAATTGCCGGCAGGTCAGGCCTGAGATCCGTGACTTCGGACTCCCATTCGTTGCGCTGATGCAAGCCACTGTCGACCTGACCGCCCGCTTTCAATGTCTGGATTAATTTGCCATCAACTTCCCTCACCCGAAATCCTGCCCGATGGCGCATTAGATAACAATCCGGCGTATCGAAGTAGGTGCTGACAAGTTGTTGTTGGTAAGGTTTGGCGATCGCCAGTTGCTTTAACAAAGGATGCCGTCTAAAAGCGCTAACCGCACTTGGGGCAATAAGGAGTTTTAATTCTATTTCCATCACAATCTCTGGATGTGGCGCCGCTTTGTTTTATTAATGGCCATGCGGAGTGTTGGCTTACCGAATATCAATCTAATCAAATTCAACGGCACAAAAGCATAAAAGTAGAATCGACGGCTCTTCGTTTTCGCAATAATTTAATGATGAAATGCTGCGCAGTCAGCGTTCAAGCCGTAGAAAACTTATTGATCTGCCATCACCAACATATTACACCCACCACGAAACAGTCATTGCGGCAATTTTGCCTGCGCGTGCGTCAGCTGTGCCTCAAGCTCACGAATGCGTCTTAGGAGATTAAGCGCTACTGCCAGGCCGTGACCATCCAGCTCAAAATCATCCCGCAAACGTCGCGCCGTTCTGGCAATCACGATGTAATGTGTCTGATAAAGATCATTTTCCGCATCAACGCTGGTCGGTGCAATTTCGCCCATCTCGACCAAATCCTGCAATTCGGCCAGCGTCAATCCGGAATAATCTGCCAACTGATCTAGCGAACAAAGGCCTGCATCATTGAGCCATACCGCTTCCACAATATGCGTACGCATCACTAACCTCCTGTATTGAAGTGTGCACGAGGATTAAAAGTTGATTCGGCGGCAAGTTTTACAAACAAGGCTTGCTCACCCGGCGTCGCCGACTTTGGTACCTCAATCCGAACAACTGCAAACAAATTGCCATTTTCGCCGTTGGCGGAAGGGAGACCCCGCCGGGCCAGACGAAATTGTCGATTAGCCGCCGTAGCGGGCGGGATCGTCAACTCAACAGTACCGCCCAAAGTGGGAACCTGGACGGTCGCACCCAGCACTGCTTCCCATGGAGACAGCGGCAGATCGATATAAAGATCTTTTTCGCTGACGCGATAAAACGGGTGGGGAATAACCACCATGACGACATAAAGGTCGCCGTTTTTGCCACCATTACTCCCTTGCCCACCTTTGCCTGGCAAGCGTAACCGCTGACCGTCTTCGGCTCCTTTTGGCACCTTGACTCTGAAGGTCCGCGGTACGCGATGAATCAAACCTTGTTTATCATATTCCGGCAAACTCAAATTCACATCGATTTCGCCGCCGACATAAACCTGCTCAAGTGTGATCGGGGCCTTGACTTCATAATCTTGCCCGTGGGAAGGGCGACGTTGACGCGGTTGTCCACCTTCATGGCGGGAAGCCGCAAAGGCAGCCAGGATGTCGGCCATATCGACGTCGCCGAAGCCAGCATCAGAATCGTTAAAGGTTTGCTGCCAATCTTTGGGCGGCTGAACGTTTTCTCCCTGCTGATGGCGACCTAGCGCGTTATAAGCATCGCGCTTTTCCTGGTCTTTCAGCGTGGCGTAAGCTTCGGCGACTTCTTTGAATTTTTCCTCACCGTCTGGATCTTTGGAGACATCGGGGTGATATTTATGCGCCAGCTTACGGTATGCCTGTTTTATTTCCGCAGTGGTGGCATCTCTTTCGACACCAAGGGCACTGTAATAGTCTTTGAATTTCATATTCGCGCCCAGAATAAATTTTGATCGATGGACAGGTCGACTAGTCGCAAAGAATGGCCATCGATTTGCTTCCAAGCTTTAATCTTACTGTATATGAAGAGGAGTGTATGCAGACACAAAGGAAAAATGCCTAAAACAAGATAACTGCGTAATCGCCGACCAATCACGGGTTATCGCGTATTAAGCATCGCTTACAGACTTCCATCCCGAAAAATCCAATTTACCTATTACTGCCACACAATTTTGGGATACATCCGCTTTTTTTGATTACTCAGAACATTGGCATAACGCTTATTATTTTCGTAGTGAAACATTCAAAACTGCGTCCAATCGTCACTATTAATATTTTTTACAGGCGCCTTCCACGTTGATTCGCGCGCCAGAGTTTTGTTCATCTGCGGCAATCGTGTAGCCGGTCGAACGACAGCCTGAGCGGTCGCTTTGGTCGCGCCCTTCTTCATCGCTGCATTGACATGCGGCTGGACTATTCGCCTCGACGATTCTGATTCCGATGCAGTTAACCCCTTTGAATGGCCCGATAAAGTAGCCGCAAACGCTTGTGCGGCGCGCACCTCCTGGCTATTGTCCAATCTAAAAATACTCACACTCTCCGTCAAATGCGTCGCTTGATCCTGCAAAGAACCCGCCGCTGCCGCTGCCTCCTCCACTAGTGCCGCATTTTGTTGCGTGACTTGATCCATTTGACTAATGGCGTGATTGACTTGTTCAATACCATCGCTTTGTTCTTTACTTGCGGTGGCGATTTCACCAATGATATTGGTCACGCGTTTGACGCTACTGACGACCTCGCTCATGGTCACTCCTGCCTGTTCGACCAATTTGCTCCCGCTGCCGACCTGGGCGACAGAGTCGTCAATCAGGGCTTTGATTTCCTTGGCTGCGCCTGCAGACCGTTGCGCAAGATTCCGCACTTCTGCCGCCACTACCGCGAAACCGCGCCCTTGCTCACCCGCTCGGGCCGCCTCGACCGCCGCATTCAGAGCTAGAATGTTGGTCTGAAAAGCAATCCCGTCAATAACACTAATGATGTCAGCAATCTTCTTTGATGAAGTCCGGATAGCGCCCATGGTGTCAACCACTTGCGCCACCACCACGCTACTGTGGGTCGCCACGTCGGAGGCACTGACCGCCAGTTGATTTGCCTGATTAGCATTGTCTGCATTTTGCCTGACAGTCGATGTCAGTTGCTCCATCGCGGCCGCTGTTTCCTCCAGCGAACTGGCTTGCTGTTCAGTCCGACTCGACAAGTCCATATTGCCAGCGGCGATCTGCCCGGACGCAGTGGCAATTGTATCGGCCGACCTCTTGATTGTATTAATTGTTTTTTCCAAAGACTCCCGCATGCATTTCATGGCATACATCAGACTGCGATCATCACCAGGACGCGTATTTATACGCAAGGTCAAATCACCTGCTGCGATCCGGTTTGCGATATCAGCCGCGTATTCCGGCTCGCCACCGATGGCGCGCAAAATACTACGATTAGTAAAAGTGGCAAATATGATGACTAAGATCGCGATCCCCATCAGTAATAAACCAGCCTGGTACAACGACACCATGAAAGCGCTGTCAATATCATCCACATACACGCCCGTAGTGGCTATCCAGTCCCACGGCTGATAAGCTATTGAAAAGGAAATCTTGGAAAACGACTCTGTTGTTCCTACCTTTGGCCAGACATAGTGTACAAAACCGCCTCCAGATTGCGCCGCTGCTTTAGATATCAAGCGATAGACGTAATTACCTTCCGGGTCCTTAAAATCGGTCAAATCGCGCCCGTTCGTTTCTGGCTTGATGGAATGCATGATCACTACTTGTGAAAAGGATGAGATCGTAAAATAGCCATCTTTGCCGTACCGCATTGCTCTGACGCGCTCTAGCGCTTGTTTTTGTGCGTCGGTTTTGCTCAGCGCGCCGCTATCGACAAGCGCACCGTACTGCGCGATCACGCCGATTGCTGCTTCCGAAATATGTCTAAGATCATTTTTTCTCTCTTCGATACGAATTTCACGGGATTGATATGCACCGAAAACGGATACAGCCAGCAGCGCAATCAGGCTAATAACTAGCGGCAACCAGAGTTTTTGGGTAAAAGTAAGCTTATTCACAGCGAGGTCTCCTATAATATTTCGTTGTTTGCCAACAAGGAAATATGTCTGCGGGAGGGCTGTGCATGATTCCCGGGTAACATTCTTGCTGCCTTTGCATTAACGGCAGTTACCCGATAAAAATGAAGCTTTGCGGCTTCCATCGGTGATTTATTCTCTATCCGTGGTCTTGTTGCGCTGATTCGTCGCACTGACCGATGCTCCGAATATATTCCTGCAAAGTCTTCGCAGGATTTGCAGGAACGCCAAAAACAAGGTCAGCTTCATCAAACCAACCCACTTGCCAATAGTGATAATGAAGTAAGAATTTAAATGAGGTAAAGTCGCAGGGAGCAAGTCTTTCGCCCCATCAAGCGCGGCATTTAAGAAATCGTATTATTTTTTTATTTAAAATGTAAGATTTACAAAATCGGAGCTAATTGAATGCACGCTGTGCCACTTGGGCTGATTTCTGCCGCTGTCTTTCTTTTACACGTCGCTGGCGTCATCGCCGCCGCACACGCCTTAATGCATACCCGTACTTCACAAGGCGCGGTAGCATGGGTATTTGGACTCGTACTTCTGCCCTATTTTTCACTATTACCGTATCTATTTTTAGGAAGTAAACACTTCACCGGATACGTAGAACTGCATCACTCACGCGTGGCCCGCAAGCGCAAACTGGATGACTCTGATCAACTGGATTTGGTCAGACAATACCCTCCCGACCCCGCCGCACAACGTTACACTGCAATCAGCGCCATGCTTGGCGTACCCTTTCTCAGCGGACATCGTTTGCGCTTACTGATAGACGGAGAAGCGACATTTGCAGCCATTTTTTCTGCCATCGCTGCTGCCGAATACTATGTTTTGGTGCAATTTTTTATCATCAAGGACGACGCACTTGGTCGCCGACTTCAGGCGGCACTACTAGAACGCGCTGCCGCTGGCGTCAGCGTCTATTTGCTTTACGATGGTGTGGGCAGCCATGATTTGCCGAGTAGCTATGGAAACGTCCTGCGCGATGGAGGCGTAAAGGTACATCCATTCGCCACGCGACGATGGCGCAACCGCTTCCAGCTAAATTTCCGCAATCATCGCAAAATAGTCGTGGTCGATGGGTCTAGGGGCTTTGTCGGTGGACTCAATGTCGGCGAGGAGTATCTTGGACGTAAACCGCCGTTGGCACCGTGGCGCGATACGCATATGGAATTGCAAGGCCCCGCAGTCGGCGACCTGCAACTGGCGTTTGACGAGAATTGGCATTGGATCACCGGCCAGCAACTCACGTTGTTACCGCCCCGCCCAACCGATGGCTCAGCCACCAGCCTCATCGCCGCTACCGGTCCCGCGGATGCGCAAGAGACTTGTTCGCTGTTCTTTGTCCAGTTGATTCATGCTGCACAAAAGCGCATCTGGCTGACCACGCCCTATTTAGTGCCGGATTCAGCGCTGATCGCCGCGTTGCAACTAGCGGTCTTCCGTGGCGTCGACGTTCGCATTATGCTGCCTTCGCGCCCAGATCACCGTACCGTATTCCTGGCGTCAACACTTTATGCGCATGAAGTGGTCCGCGCCGGAATCCGCGTGTTTCGCTATCAGCCCGGTTTCACCCACCAAAAAGTGATGTTGATCGACGACAATACTGCCGCCATCGGCAGCATGAACATGGATAACCGGTCACTTCGGCTTAACTTCGAAATCGCCGCCCTGAATATCGACGTCGCTTTCGCCAGTGAAGTTGAAACAATGCTGCAAGAGGATTTTAAACAAGCAATAGAAATCGGCACAGAGGAATATGCCCGCTCCTCTTATTTACACCGTGTGGCGATGCATGTTGCCCGCTTGTTTGGTCCCGTGCTGTAAACCTGTTTATCCGTTAGTGAGCATTAATTCGGGCCTTCAACTTATCCGTAGCGAATCAATCATAGAGACTGAATGATAACTATCGCGCCATCTCGCTATTTACGACAAGGGATGGCGTCGCCTCCGTCACGGCCGCCATATCTACTCTCGATTCGGTGAGTTTTTTGTTCAGCACCTTCTCCAGTTTTGCCATTTCCCGTTCAGAGTCGGTCCACCAGTCAGTCGACCAGATACGGTGCAAGGTCCATCCCAATCCTTCCAGCACAAACTGCCGCAATCGATCGCGATCTCTCGCGGTTGGTAGTGAGTGATAAGTAGCACCGTCACACTCAACACCAAGCAAAAACGTGCCTGGATGGTCGGGATGAACGACGCCGATATCGAGTCGATATCCTGAACATCCAACTTGCGGATGGACAATCCAGCCACGATTGCGCAATGCGCGAATTACCTCGACTTCAAATGGGCTGTCGGGTTCGCGTCCGGTCGGAATGGATTGCTCAACCAGCGCTCGCGGTCCCTTCTGCGCAAATTCCAGATAATTTTTCAGATCAATGACACCGGTCGCACGTGTCCGTGAAACGTCGATATCTTCGGGCCGTATCGAACTATAAATCGTCACGCCGACGCGCGCCCGTGTGATCGCGACGTTAAGGCGGCGATGACCGCCCTCTTTGTTCAGTGGCCCGAAGTTCATTGGCATGCGACCGGCAGCATCTTTACCATAAGCAATCGAAAACAAAATCAGATCGCGCTCATCGCCCTGCACATTCTCGAGATTCTTGATGAATAATTTTTCTGGACCGTGTTCAGCAATATGCCGTTCCAACTCTGGCGCTTTGCGTAGCTCTTCATCCAGCAATGTTTCAATCAGGCGTCGCTGAGTCTGATTAAATGTCACCACACCCATCGTTAACTGGCGTCGTTTTTCATCTGAAAAGTGAACCACGATAGCAGCAACAATGGCGTTGGCTTCAGCGCGATTGGTACGGCTGCCGCCGCGATCATAGACGCCTGATACCAACTCCAGCCGCACCGCCTGATCTTGTGTCACAGGCGAGGGAAAAGTAATCAGCCGTGCGTCATAATAGCGATGATTGGAGAACGTAATCAGGCTTTCATGACGGCTACGATAATGCCACTCCAGTCTGAGCGTCGGCATACCCGCGCCCAAACATTCATCCAATATGCTTTCAAGATCATGGACCACAGTATCTTCACCGTCCCCAGCGGTTTGATCGTCTTCATCATCGGCACGTGCAAAGAAACTAGTAGGCGGCAGTTGTTTCGGATCGCCGACCACCACCAATTGTTTGCCGCGGGCAATAGCACCGACCGCATCCCACACCAAAATTTGCGAGGCTTCATCAAACACCACCAAATCAAAACTGGAATGCGCCGCGTCAAGGTATTGCGCGACGGAGAGCGGAGACATCAGCAAACAAGGCTTTAACTTCGGTAATAAAGTAGGAATTCCGCGAACCAATTTCCGTACCGGCAAATGCGCTTTTTGCTTAGCTAACTCGCGCAGTACCAAGCCCATTTCGGCATCCGGCTTTTGACCTGCGTCAATCCGCGGTACTTTACCCGCCAGCACCGCGTGAAGGTATTGCTCAGTCAGTTGCTGAAATCGCGCATCGGTTGCACGGAACTCTCGAATCTTCCGATCATGGTCCGCGCTGGAAAAATTACGCAGAACCAACTCCTGATCAGTAATGATTTTCAGCCACCACACCTGATAGGAATATTCAACGTAATCAATCAACTCCGGCAACGCAATACGGTCCTGTTCGATCGCCTGCACTACGCTGGAAATACCAGCATCCACCGCCTGCTTGCGCAATCCGCGCCACTTACACCAACTACGCAATCCGCGTTGCTGTGCGCGCCATCCTGCCAATACACCGCGCACCCGAGTCGGCA
Source organism: Glaciimonas sp. Gout2 (assembly GCF_035018905.1). Lineage (NCBI taxonomy): Bacteria > Pseudomonadati > Pseudomonadota > Betaproteobacteria > Burkholderiales > Oxalobacteraceae > Glaciimonas > Glaciimonas sp. Gout2. The sequence continues at coordinate 18,732 of NZ_JASJXA010000029.1, forward strand.
AACCCGCCGCGTGGCTAGCGCCAGCCAGATCAACTCCGGCATCGGAATATTCGGTCACCAATGCCAGTTTGAGCGTGAATTCGCGGAATGCATTTTTGAACGCAACCAAGTGTAGCGATAACCTACCTTGTGGCCCCAGATCGGCACGTTGATCATGAACAAGTTGGCGCAATCGTTCCGCCAAAGTTGCAGCCATAACGCCGTCAGTGATGGTCGCAAAACGTGCAAGGACCAACTCAAATTGCTGGCCCCATTGCTCGTAACGCGCGACGGCTGCCCAATCAGTTTGCGGCCCCTGATACTCGGCCCCCAACCACTGCGTGGCTTGCGCCTGCGCCAGATTCAAGGCCTGATCTTCTTGATTCAATCCACGCAAGGCGTCCAGCATCGCCACGATATCGGAAGCCGATGGTTGCTGTTGTTGTTGCGTGTGCGGCATCAAACGCGCCATCAGATCACGTGACGCAAACCAACTCTTAGGCCACCAGGTTTGCGAAGCGGCTGTCCACAGCGCCGCCAACTCCGCACCGTTGGCTTGCGCGATTTCCGGCTTAAAACCTAAAGACGCCAATTGCTGCGCAAACAGGTGACGCCGCTCGCCATGCTGTCTTAACTTTTGTAATGCATTAAGCTTAGTTGGATCATCGCCGAAAGCGGCGATCCCGGTCGGTATTTGAGGCGCTTGCAGCAAAACGTCCGCTAGCGCATCAAAAAACTCCAGCAATGCAAGCGATGGCGCCTCAGCACTGATCGCCATCATCGGTTCGAGTGCCAATGCGGCAATTTGTACTTGCTCAGAGGCACTGTCCAACTCGGCCATTGCGTTGAGTAACTGATCTTCCCAGGCATTCGACCACGCGCTATGACGGATGAGGCGTAAAGGATGTTGTTGAATCGGGCCCAGTTCCTCAACTACTACCTGGATCGTGCGCACCAGTTCACGCAAGCTATCAAGACCAGCGCGGTGATGCGTATCTGGATTGGTCCACGGCATGGGCGCAGCAGTCCAACGCTGTTGATGCAATATTGCGCTGTCAGTCGCCCCGCGCACGGTCAGGCCATGCGGATAAGTGCGATGCAGCGCTTGCACCAACGCATTCAGATCCTCGCGCAATGTTGCCAGGCGATCAGCTTCGCGCTGCCAGTCGCCCGCCGCAAATTGCTGAGAAATATTCATCGCAGTGCGCAATTGCTCCAGAACTTCGGACTTCTTGGCTTTGGCAGAATGCAACTGTAAGCAAAATGGGCCAAGTCCAATCGCATTCAAGCGGCGTTGGACAACGTCCAGTGCGGCCATTTTTTCTGAGACAAAAAGGACGGTTTTACCTTGCCCCAAAAAATGCGCAATCAGATTGGTAATGGTCTGAGACTTCCCTGTTCCCGGCGGACCTTCAAGCGCAAAATCATGTCCGGCGCCCGCGCGACTCACAGCATTTAACTGGGAAGAATCGGCTAATAACGGCGTCAACAAACTTTCCGGCGTATGGCGCTGATCCATGTCTGCGCGCATGCCGATATCTTCGCCGCGGCTCATCGATTCGGTTGGCCTTTCGATCAAATGATTGACTACCCGATTCTGTCTCAACTGATCACTGCGATCCTGCAAATCTTTCCACATCAAATATTTTGTGAAAGAAAATATCCCCAGATAGACATCCTCCAAGACTTCCCACCGAGGTACGTGATTGATCGCCAGACGCAAAATTTGCCAGATCTTTGCCACATCAACGCCATTGCCATCCGCCGGAAGTGGATCAAATCCTTTGATCGTCAGTTGAAATCTTTCTCGCAGCAACTGAATCAACGTTGGATTGATGATGGTTTCATCATCGTGGCGTTTGATCGAGTAACCGGCCCGGACCGATTGTCGCGTCAGCGTCACCGGCACCAATAATATCGGCGCAAGCAAAGTTTTCTCAGCGCGATCGTCCTCAGTCCAGCGTAGAAATCCTAACGCAAGATAGAGCGTATTTGCGCCACCCTCCTCCAAACCCAAACGCGCAACGCTGTAGATTTCGTACAAATGCGCATCCAACTTTTTAGCGTCAACAGTTGCCAACAACTCGTGCATTGCCAACGCTTGCAATGCAGCAGCGATCAACGGATCTTCACCATTGCGACGCACGGCAATCGCCGTGACACGCGGATCGTCTGGATTGGTAGCGTCCATTAATAATGGCTGATGCCGAAACTTCCACTCCTTCCCATCTGATAGCTCATCTTCGAGATGGCTGGGATTTGGCACGCACAGCGGCAACATCACCTTGGTCGGCTTAAAATTAATCAGTCGGTTGCGCAGGGTTAAATCCAGCAACTTTGATTTCCAGCGTGCCAGACGTCCATCCGCAGTTTCAACGGGTGCATCGTCATCGATCAGGCTGATCCCATCGAGCGGTGGCAACAGCGGCGGCGGCTCGATGCGTGGTTCCTCAGTCACTTGCGGAATGTCGTCGCTCTCGTTCGCTGGCACACGGAATGGCAGCGGACGGATTTGCTCCATGCGAGCGCGTTTTATATCGATAGCGAAAAGAAATGCATCCTCATCGTGTAGTTGCTCCTGACCATTTTCACAGGCCAGCCGAAGCGAGGCTGCGGGTCGGTGCGTCAGCATGGTGGTTTCAAATAGCAACAACTCACCACTGGCGACGCGTTTGCGAACCGCTTGTCCATCATCAAATACGGCATTCGGTAGCGTCGTGTTGATCAACCAGCAACCGACCAACGCATGACCTTTTTTAATGATGACAAGGGGATTTAATCCAGCTTGCTCCATGCACGACACCAACAACATCGAAGAGTCGAGACAGGTGACCAGACCGCTACTGAGAATCCGGTCGGGCGTACGAATTTTTTGACCATCGTTTCCAAATGACGCCGCTGGATTAATGTAATTTAACTTGAGCGCACCGATAACGCTATAAATAGCCGAAATCTGGGCCCATGCATCGTCACGGTTTTTAGATTGATAACCGTTCATGCTTTGTCCTGCACCGGCTTTATGCAATAGCTCACCGCACTGCGCCATCAGGCGATCAATAGCCGGATGATTGGGCAACGAGAATGCCGCCAATAATTCTGGCAAGGCCCGCGTTCCGGCCCATTGATCATAGGCCAGCACATCCACTGCATGCTCTGCGACGGTAACCTCATGATTATTCGCCATGACCTGAAAGATAATGCGACCACGCTCAGCCTCGTTCAACTCAGCCAGGTAACGATGGGAAATTTTCAAATCGATAGGGTCGATGCGGCGTGTCTGGTGCGCATCAAGTTGTGCAAATCGCAATCGAACCGGATCAGCAAAAGCAGGCTCGCAACGAATGACAATTTCGACATCAAGGAGCGGCGCATCGCTATGATTCTGGACCGAAAGACTACGTATCAACGGAACATTATTTTGATAGGACGCATAGTTCACCGTGGCATCTACCAGCGCTGCGATGGTGATCTCTGCTAGCGCTAGCGGCGGCACGTCTACATGTAACTGACGTGACTGTGGTGACTGTTGTGGTTGCTCTAACTTCTCCGACACTGCGTCCTCTTCTTTTTATCATCCAGCGCGACGTTCAGTCGCCAAGGTCAACATCATACCAACCCGTATGCAAAATTGCAGGCTCTATCGATGTTAAAACTGCTCGTTAATGACGGATTTGAAGTTATCGGAAGGTGAAAAGGAAATCAGACTCTCTGATATTCCCTGCAAGAATTAGTCTTAAACAATAAAGTTCAATACTAGCGCTAATGTGCACACTTAATGGTGATGCGACCAGTCGCCGGTTGGGGATGCCAGATAAGAATCTACCGCCGCCTTTTGTCCGGTGGCATGGCGCTTCAATTCGCCGCACTTGCAGAGTCCCTGATAAGGCTGAATATGGGAACATGCCGACACTTTTTGCAAAAAAACCTGCACAGGCTTAGTGCACTTTTCACATTTAAATGTCAGCGTCCGCGAAGGTTTAATAGACATATTTTGAAGCTGCTTTCTGCCGTTATTGGCGGCGATAATTGTGACGTTATTAACTATACCGTTTTTCAAATTTCTTAAACGTTTTACACTTTACTTTTGCATACTTTACTTTTTTACACTTTCTTTAACTTTGAAAGTGCCCAGAATGGGGGATCAACGCGCCGCAAGACGCCATAGCGAGGTGACTTCTGCTGCACGTGCCGCGTGCAACGGATCGGACGCATCAGCAGCTTTTGGATGATGTGGCTTAACATCCATTCGGCCTACGACGATTAAGCCAGCCTCATCAATGAACGCCAACAACGCTGCCCGTGAACGTAAAGCTAAGTGCTCAGCCAGATCGGATAGTATTAACCAGCCTTCGCCACCCGGCGCAAGGTGTTCGACTAAACCGTTAAGAAAACCGCGCAACATCCGATTATCGGGATCATATACCGCGTGTTCAATAGGTGAACTTGGGCGCGCCGGAAGCCACGGTGGATTACACACAATGAGCGCTGCCCGTCCGGGCGGAAAAAGATCAGCCTGCATCAGCTCAACTTGTTGGGTGAGCGCAAGTCGGGTCAGGTTTTCTTTAGCACATGCCAAGGCACGCGGGTCCAGATCGGTCGCCACTATGTGGGCAATACCGCGACGCGCCAACACTGCCGCCAGCACGCCGGTTCCTGTGCCGATATCGAATGCCAGGTTTGTCATTGGCAGCGGCGCTTCCGCTACTAAGCCGATATACTCGCCACGCACCGGAGAAAACACCCCGTAATGCGGATGAATACGCTCGCCAAGCGCAGGAATCTCCACGCCTTTCTTGCGCCACTCATGCGCGCCGACCACCCCAAGCAACTCACGCAACGAGGCAACAAAAGGACCGTTTGCGACGCCGTAAGCTTCCAGGCAAGCCTGTTGGACATCTGGCGCACGCCTCAGCGGAATACTATAATCTTCATCAAACGGCAGCAATATCATGGCTAAAGTACGACCACGCTGCGATTGCGCCTGACGATGAAAATTGAACACATCGCCAGGCGTTGTTGCTAGCTTTGGCGGTTTTCGGTCAGTACGCCGCGCTAAAGCCTGCAACAATTGGCGCGCATTTTGAAAGTCACCGCGCCACAACATCGCCGTGCCTTCAGATGCCAGACGAAAAGCAGCATCTGCGGTCATGCGGTCATCCGCTATCACCACGCGTTTAGGTGTGGGCGCGCCACTTTCGGAATGCCAGCGCATCGACTGCAACATATCATTTTCGGTCCAGCTAATCAGCGATGGTTGACTCACAACGACGCCTCCGATAGACCGAACGGAATCTGGAATGATTGCATCGGGAATACTACGAAATGAGCAAACATGGTGCTACCTTAATTAAAGTCGGCTTAAACGGGCATCCTCTCCGCAAGCCTGAAATCACAAAACCTGAAAGTACCGAAGATTTGACGCTTTGGCTCGACCAGTATTCAACGACAACTGAGGCAAAACCGTCATGGCAATGGGTTAAATCACGTCAATCAGAACCGTTCATATCCCAACAAATAGCGCCATTGTCCTGCTGGCAAACCAGCCATCGGCACGCGACCAAGGCGAATGCGCTTCATCGACACCACTTCCAGCCCGACCTTTTCACACATATGCGCGATCAAACCGCGTGGCGGGGCTTTCAGCGGAAAACGCAAGCGCGTTTCATTTTGCCAGCTGACCTTGATCGGTGCCAAAGGCTTGCCACTGAATTTCAACCCGTAACTAAGCAATTGCAATCCATCCGGAATAATATCGCCGCGTACCTCTACGATGTATTCCTGCTCTATCTTGGCCGTATCATCGACTAACTTCCGGGTAATTTTCCAGTCTTGCGTTAATACGACCAAACCGCTTGCCTTGGCTTCAATAGGATTGACCACGGACAGACCGACCAAATGATGTTTTAAAAACCGCAATCCCGATCGATCATCTGCCGTAAGGTTTGCTGCACTTAAGAATTGAATAATCGGCGATAAGTCGGAAGGATCGAATGCCAGATCAATACCAAGCGGCAGATGCAGCAGAATAGTGACCGGATCAACCGGTTGCAAAACAGCATCGGGCAGCAATGCAACACTATGTTGCGGTAGCACCCTAAAACCGGCCTCCTCGACGATTTCGCCGTCCACGGTGACCCATCCGCCCTGAATATATTGTTCAGCCTCGGTACGAGAGCAAGAGACTAGCTCGGAGAGGTGTTTGGCGAGGCGGACGGATTCTGTCATGGCAAAGGTCGAAATTGAATAGGCGCTTCTGTAATCAGCGCAGGTGTTAGGGAGAATGCTGAACGGGGTCCGACATCGATGCTGGCCTTAGCCAGCAATGACAAACGTAACGATGTATCTAAAAAGCAATGATTGTCAGCATCATTTTTACGGCGTAATTTACGGCGTGATTTCGCATTTCGCTTGCCGTATTTATACGTATTTGTGCGTGTTTGTGCGTCCTCATACATCCTGATTTAACGTCTTCATTTAACGGGGGTTTTAGACCGTCCATGAAATGCCTCAGGGCGCGACTTGTTTCTCTGCTCAAAAATCTTTACCGCATCCAGCGCCGCATTCTCTTTGGTGCGCAGTTCAGCATGATCATCGTGCAAAGTAAAAAAATCAGCAGCTTGCGCGCGCATCACGTGCTTGATCGCCGCAGCATCAATCAGGTCATACTTTTCAGTCAATACCGTGGTGACTTCATCCAGATATTCTTCGTAGGTCATTGTCATGGTGTTACTCCAATTTATTCTTAACGCCAGGAGGCTGTCGCGCAATCATTTTGCAGCCGGTTAACCGTAAGGACAGAAACACATCCGACAGACTCCTGGACCAAATAGGGCGGATAAGCAGTCTGCCTTCCGCCCTACTGTATTCTTATTTTAATATGAACTTTAGATCATCTTGGAAAAGACCAAAGATCCATCTCTGCTAGCCAACCCACGTCCGCGCATTGCGGAACATGCGCATCCATGGAGAATCTTCGCCCCAACTATCAGGATGCCACGATTGCTGCACGCTACGGAACACGCGTTCGGCGTGTGGCATGATGGCATTAAAGCGACCATCTGCGGTAGTGACCGCAGTAATACCCTGCGGCGAACCGTTAGGATTGTATGGATAAGCTTCACTCACTTGCCCTTTATTATCAACGAAGCGCATACCCACCAACGCCTGATTAATATCGCCAGTTTGCGAGAAGTCTGCAAAGCCTTCACCATGTGCAACCGCAATCGCGGTTTGCGTACCGGCCATGCCTTGCAAGAAAATCGATGGCGATTCTTCGATTTGTACCATCGAAAACCGGCCTTCGAATTTTTCCGACTTGTTGCGCGTGAATTTTGGCCACGCTTGCGCACCGGGAATGATGCCTTTTAAATTGGCAATCATCTGGCAACCGTTGCAAATGCCCAGTGCAAACGTATCGGTGCGGTTAAAGAACGTAGAGAACTGATCAGCCAGCGCATTATTGAACAAAATGGTCTTGGCCCAACCCTCACCAGCACCGAGCACGTCGCCGTAAGAGAAGCCACCGACGGCGATAAAGGCTTTGAAATCGTCGAGTTTGGCGCGTCCGGCAATCAGGTCGCTCATGTGCACATCGACCGCAGTGAAGCCCGACTTGTGCATCACATAGGCGGTTTCGATGTGTGAATTGACACCCTGCTCGCGCAGAATCGCCACGCGTGGTTTAGAGCCGACATTGATAAACGGTGCTGCTACATCTTGCTGAAAATCGAAAGTAATTTTTGGCGTGATACCTGGATCAAGCACGTCCAGAATACGGTCATATTCAGCATCGGCACTGGCTGGATTGTCACGCAAACGGGCAATGCGCCAGCTTGTTTCACTCCACAAACGTTGTAATGCAATCCGCGTCTGGCTGTAAATCACTTTTGCATCGCGAGTAAATTCAATCACATCACGGGCGTCAGGCTTGCCAATAATGTGACTGCATGCGCCCAGATTGTAAGTACGCAACACGTTCATGACATCCGACTTTTGCTCGGCGCGGACTTGAATCACAGCACCCAGTTCTTCGCTGAACAAGGCGCGTAATGTCATTTCATTACGACGTTCCGACACTTGACCAGCCCAGTTTTTCGAATCGCCCCAATCAGCAGCGTGTTCACTTTCCATAGCCAAAATATCGAGATTGACTGAAAAACCGGCATGACCAGCAAATGCCATTTCACACAACGTGGTAAATAAGCCGCCATCCGAACGATCATGATAGGCCAGCAATTTATCTTCGCTATTGAGTTGCTGGATAGCGCTGAAGAAAGCTTTCAGATCTTCTGCGCTGTCGACATCTGGCGTTTCATTACCGATCTGCTGCATTACCTGCGTCAGCGCCGATGCGCCCATACGGTTTTTGCCACGTCCAAGGTCAATGAAGATGAGAGCAGTATTGCCTGCATCGGTTCGCAACTGCGGCGTGAGGACGCGACGCACATCGGTGACCGGCGCAAATGCAGAGACGATCAATGACACCGGCGACGTCACTGCCTTATCCTCGGCGTTATCCTTCCAGGTCGTGCGCATGGACAAGGAATCCTTGCCAACCGGAATACTGATACCAAGCGCCGGACACAATTCCATACCCACTGCTTTGACTGTATCAAATAATGCGGCATCTTGACCGGGCTGACCACACGCGGCCATCCAGTTGGCCGACAATTTGATATCTGAAATATGAGCAATTGGCGCAGCAGCAATGTTGGTCAACGCCTCGCCGACCGCCATACGACCCGACGCAGCAGCATTGATCACCGCCAACGGGGTACGTTCACCCATTGACATCGCTTCGCCCAAATAACCCTCAAAACTCATGCTGGTCACGGCGCAATCCGCTACCGGAATTTGCCATGGGCCAACCATCTGATCGCGCACTGAAGTCGCGCCCACAGTACGATCACCAATCGTGATCAAAAACGACTTATCCGCTACCGTCGGCAATTTTAATATGCGCTGCGACACTTCCAGCAAATCCATGCCGGTCAGATCCACGGCTGGCAAATTGTGAGCCAGACGCTGGACATCCCGGTGCATTTTAGGTGGCTTTCCGAGCAACACATCCATCGGCATATCGACCGGATTGTTATTGTGTTGCGGATCAATGACCTTCAATTGACGTTCTTCTGTGGCGGTGCCGACTACCGCAAACAAACAGCGTTCACGCTGGCAAAAGTATTCAAATAGCGGCAAGCTTTCTGGTGCAATCGCCATCACGTAGCGTTCTTGCGATTCGTTGCTCCAGATTTCCTTCGGTGCCATGCCGCTTTCTTCCAGTGGCACTTTACGCAAATCAAAGATCGCACCGCGCTTGGCGTCGTTGGTAATCTCAGGGAATGCATTCGACAAACCACCAGCGCCGACGTCATGAATTGACAGAATTGGATTGGTATCGCCCATCGACCAGCAAGCGTTGATCACTTCCTGTGCGCGCCGTTCCATCTCGGGATTGCCACGTTGCACCGAGTCAAAATCGAGATCTGCCGTATTAGTACCGGTCGCCATCGATGATGCCGCGCTGCCGCCCATGCCGATACGCATGCCGGGACCGCCCAGTTGAATCAGCAAGCTACCGACCGGCAGTTCATTTTTAAACGTGTGTTTATCTGAAATGCTACCGATACCACCAGCGATCATGATCGGCTTGTGATATCCATGCACATTGCCAGCAACGTTTTGTTCGTAGGTACGGAAGTAGCCGCCCAATATAGGACGACCAAATTCATTATTGAAAGCCGCCCCGCCCAAGGGACCGTCGATCATAATTTGCAATGGCGAGGCAATACGATCCGGTTTGCCGTAAATAGCGGTGCTGGACGCACTCACAGAATCAGCAGAAATCGTCACATCGCCCGCGTTTTCCCATGCCTGATTAGCGTCAGGGAGCATCAAATTGGATACGGTAAAACCCGTCAAACCGGCCTTGGGCTTGGCACCGCGACCAGTTGCACCTTCGTCACGAATTTCACCACCCGCACCAGTGGATGCACCCGGGAAAGGTGAAATCGCAGTAGGATGATTATGCGTTTCGACTTTCATCAGGATGTGCGTTAACTCATCTGTCGCCTCATAGACGTCGCCGTTGGCCGCGCCGCGTGGATAAAAGCGTGACACGGTCGCGCCTTCAATGATCGACGAGTTGTCGCTATACGCGACGACTGTGCCTTGCGGATGCAATTCATGGGTATTTTTGATCATCGCAAACAATGACTTGTCCTGCGTCTGGCCATCAATCGTCCAGTCCGCATTGAAAATCTTATGTCGGCAATGCTCACTATTAGCCTGCGCAAACATCATTAATTCGACATCAGTCGGATTGCGTTCAGCACGGGTGAACGCCGCCATCAGATAATCAATTTCGTCGTCGGATAAAGCAAGACCGAGTGTGCTATTGGCAGTCTCAAGCGCCGCTTTACCGCCAGCCAAAATATCAATAGAAGCCAGTGGAGCAGCTTCTAGTTCACGGAACAAATCGCTGGCCGCTTCGGGACTGCGTAACACCGTTTCCGTCATGCGGTCATGCAATACATCCGCAATCGCTAAAATACTAGCTTCGCTGAGTTTTTTAACCCCGCCGAGCAGGCCGGATTTAAGGTGCACCTGATACGCAATACCGCGTTCGATACGCTTAATGTTCGACATCCCGCAATTGCGCGCAATATCGGTCGCCTTACTTGCCCATGGCGAAATCGTACCAAACCGTGGGATAACGATAAATTCTTCGCCGCCACTAGTTCCCTCGAAAAGATCACCATAAGTCAGGAGCGCTTGCAAACGACCGAGATCATCTTGCCCCACTACTGTTAAAGCATCGACAAAATGATCATAACGACCGGTAACGCCGATTATATTGGCGTCAATCAGCTGTAATTGAGATAAAAGACGTTGGGAGCGAAAAGCAGGAAGGGCATTAGAACCCGGCAAAATCAACATGGCGATATGGAGGGGTTGTGCAGCTATAAGCCGCGGGTTAAATCAGAAGCCGCCATTATACAACCATGCCTCGGAGGGCGCTCTATTCGTTCCCGTAAAATCCTTGTTTCGGTGCTAATTTTTCCACAATGCGGAATCCTTGGATGAATGAGGGATTCCGCATCTGGTTGTCACATCCATCCTAAGGGTAGATTGGTACGTAATCTCTCTCACCGCCATAGCGCTTTGTTAGTCGTAAAAACGCGGTAACGACCATGGTGCCAGGAATACTACCTTGGCGGATTCTGCGCCCGCCCGAATCCTAAGAATCGAATGAGTATAGATTTTTTACCATCATTATTTGCCACTATTTTCCACGCAGGAAGTTGGCAAAAATAAAAGTTAGAAATCCTTCAATACGATTTTACCAATCACATGGCCCGCTTCCAACGTTGCATGCGCTAACCGTAAATTAGCCGCATTGATTGGCGAAAGGACTTGCCCTACTGTCGTTACCAGGATTTTGCTATCAATCAAACGTGCAATTTCATTCAACAAATTGCCCTGCTCTTGCATATCGGGGGTCTGATACATTGAACGCGTGAACATGAATTCCCAGACAAAACCGGCACTTTTTGACTTGAGCAAGCTAAGATCCAAAGGCGCGGCATTTTCTACAATGCTGCAAATCATCCCTTGAGGCGCGATCACTGCCGCCGCCGCTGGAAAATGCTGATCAGTGTCATTCAGAATCAAGACATGGTCTACCGCTAAAAATCCCTTTTCCTTCAGTTGCGCCTGTAGATCGCCAAAATGGTTAATGACGTGCTGCGCGCCCAGCTCACGGACCCATTTCTCTGACTCTGGACGCGAGGCAGTAGCAATCACCGTCAATCCAGCAACTTTTGCCGCTAATTGAATCGCAATTGAACCGACTCCACCAGCGCCACCGATGATCAGAATGGATTTGCGCGGGATGGCGTGTGGTGGCGTTGTGACTTGCAAACGCTCAAATAACGCTTCCCAAGCAGTAATGGCGGTGAGCGGCAAGGCTGCAGATTGCTCAAAATCGTGCGATTTCGGCATATGGCCGGCGATGCGTTCGTCGATCAATTGAAATTCGCTGTTGGTACCAGGCCGCGTGATGTCACCGGCATAAAAAACTTTATCACCGACCTTAAAAAGGCTAACGTCAGGACCGACCGCCTGCACTATTCCAGCGGCATCCCATCCCAAGACGCGCAGCGCTTCTTCAACTTTGGCTTTTGGTGCGCGCACTTTCGTGTCGACCGGATTAACGGCGATTGCTTTTATTTCAACAAGCAAATCACGACCTTGCGGCGTCGGCTTACTCAGCGTCACATCCATTAAGGACTCTGGATGATCGATTGGCAAATAGCGCGTTAATGCAATGGCTTTCATGTGTGCTCCTGATAGGTGTAAAAGTAGTGACAAATACCAATCACTTTTGATTGAGGCGCTGCTCAGCGAATGAAAACTATTATCCCTGTTTGAATTATTTTATAAAGAGTCTATTATTTGATTCACTTTCAAAAATAATTTGCCAATGTACTCAATCACAGACATCCAGCTTTTTGTTCTCACCGCAGATTTAGGCAACTTATCCAAAGCTGCGCGCCAACTTGATCTGGTGCCAGCAACCGCGAGCGCGAGTCTAAAACGCCTGGAACTTCACCTAAACACACGATTATTTGTTCGCTCCACGCGAAGCCTGCGCTTAACGCCGGAAGGCACCTTATTTTTAGAATATGGGCGTCAAGCTTTGACGCTTCTCAATCAAGGTGAAGCCCATTTACGTAGCGACGGCGAAATCAAAGGGCATTTGCGCTTATCCATGCCCGCAGACGTAGGTAGAAACGTCTTACTTCCCTGGCTGAATGATTTTCAGCAATCCTATCCAAAAGTAACTCTGGCCTTGCAATTCTCCGACCGCATTATCGATCTCTTCAGTGCACCGATTGATGTTGCCTTTCGGTATGGCAAACTAGATGACTCCACATTGATTTCACAACCGCTGGCCGCGAGTCGGCGCGTAGCGGTCGCATCACCCGCTTATTTAGCGCAACATGGCACACCGACCACGCCAAAAGAGTTGGCAGAACATAACTGCCTACTGTTTTATCTCGAGCGCGGTTTGTTTAACAACTGGCGCTTTCACTCTGGAAAACATGCAATCGTTATCAAGGTGCGCGGTGACCGCATGACGGACGATGCCGCGATTGCGCGGGAATGGGCAATTGCCGGATTGGGGATTGCTTACAAATCATGGCTGGATGTGAGACTGGATTTAGCGGAAGGAAGATTAGTAACATTGCTGGATCAATACGTCGGAGAAGAAACCCCGCTCAACATGGTCTATCCGGATCGCAGCAGCGCTTCACCCGTGCTACGCACATTACTCTTATTTTTGCGTGAGAAATTTCATGCTTTGGGTATTCCTAGTGAGAGAGCTTATTAATCCATATGAAGACTGCGGATTATTCTTAACTTTAAAATCGGTGGTCGTTTTTCAGAAAGTTCTTAGGACTATTGACGACCATTCCCGCTTACTATTACCTTAACATTTTTCGTCCCCACTATTGAGGGATGGTAACGAAATTCAGTTAATCTCCTATTCCAGGTATAGCTCCAGATAAAAAAAGAACAGAATGATTCATACGTAATACTGCGTCAAATAGTCACCGATAACGGCGATATCGCATTAAGGGTCGTAATGGTTCAGTTAGCGGTTTCTTTAGATTAATTTGTAAGTCTGCATCATCAACTGTAAATGCAAATTTTTGCAACAAAAGACCCCAAACCAGTTTTATAAATTGTTGCGCCATTGTTTGACCCAAGCAGAAATGTCTGCCGCCCCCAAATCCAATCAATGAAAAGGCTTGTCGTTTATCTTCTTCACGTCCGGGAGAGAAACGATCTGGATCAAAGTTAAGTGGATTAGAAAATACCTCAGCCAATCGATGGCTCACTGGCGGACAAACTGCAACGAAACTGCCAGCTGGCACGACCATATTACCTACTTCAAAATCATACAATACCTGGCGCGGTATCAGATTGACCGTGGGGTATAAGCGTTCGACTTCTTTGATGAAGTTTCTCATCTGATATTGAGACTGAATAGCTGTTGGTAATATCGGATACTGTTTCAATGGATGCTCAGTTTCCTCGCGAATTTTGGCTGACCAATCGGGATAATGCGCCAATAATAAACCGGTCCAAGTGGCCAATATCGGTGTGTTAGTTTGCGCTGCAAAAAATGTCATGATGGCTAATCCAATTACTTCATCATCGGACAAAGCAGATCCGTCGGGATAGCGCGAAGACATAAGGGATCCTAAAAGATCTTGATTTTTTATCTTTTGCAAGCGTCTTTGTCTAATAATCTGCAAAAAATGATTTTCCACCTGACGCCGCGCATGATCACGTCGCCAATGAGACAGTAAAGGGGCATTAGTCCATACAACCGATACTAAACTAATAGTATTTTTCATTTCACGATACAACTGTGAAATATGCAGTGAATCCGATGAAGAACAGTCTTGTCCCAGAATAAAACGACTCATGATTTTAACGAGTAATGTCTCCATAATGATGGAGATATTCAATGTTCCCTCTTTGCCACAGCGAGAGGTGAATTCTTCCACTACCTTAACGATGGTATCTATATAACCTAAGGCTGCTTGTTCATGTATGGCAGCATGTAACAGGCGCATTTGTTGATCCATCCGCGCTGGTTCAGTATCGTAGACGATGCCTTTTCCCACCACCGGAGTGAGGATACGATGAAATTCTTGTACGCCCAATTGTGCATCCGTCGCATGAAAATACGCCGCATGATTCTGCGATCCCAGCAAAACATACACCGTTTTTCTCAGGAATTTAAAGCGAAATAATTTACCATGCTCCTCTAGGCCACGTTGAATAAATGGCGTTGGGTTGCCGCGGAACGCTAGCAGATGTCCCAGAACAGGTATTTTGCCGGATACCCACGGGGCAGATTGAACTATCAAAGTAACTCTCCTAATGAGGATTTGCTTTTGCCAGAGCTAACGTAGGAAAATAACAGCTATACAGTCGATAATTCAAAAGCGCTGTACGAAAAAAAACACCATTCACCGCATCGCCCGACCAGGTGCCATCTGTCTGTTGACGCTGAACCAGCCACATGATGCCGCGATTGGCAGCTACTGATTGGGGTCCTTCAATCGCCAACAGGGCGAGGCTCGCCCAGCTAGTACTAACGACAGTACTCGCAGGATGATCTACATAAGAGCCGGTATGACATCCAGAAAAATGCTCTCCCCAACCACCATCGGCGTGCTGTATGGTTTTCAACCACGCAGCTGCTTTTTGCAACGTTGAATTAAAAGGAGAAAGCTGTGCAGCGCATAGTGCTTCTACCGCAAACCAAGTCGAATAGATCAGGTTGACACCCCAAGCGGCTAACCATGTGCCATCAGATCGTTGCTGTGCACATAAAAACTTTATTGATCTGTTGATGGCATGACGTACAGTTTCAGATCCCAGCTCTGGATAATCCTGAACGGCAATATACAAGGCGCGCAAAACAGAAGCTGTACATTCAATGTAGGACAGTTCAGCCATACAATTGCCATATATTTCGGTTGGATTAGCGTTATTCATCCAATGCATACCGCGACTACGTTCATAAGAACCAAAGCCACCGTCTGCATTTTGCCGGGTCAACAAAAAACCAATCGCGGCTTGTAAGTGAGCGACGGAAATACGATTTTCTAGTGAGATTACCTCTGGTAGATGATGGCAACTTAGTAAAGCACTGATTACTTCAGCAGTGCAGTCAGAGATTGCCCATTGATGTGTTGAATCGTTAAAGCACCAACCTCCCGAATTTGAGTCTCGTTCGTCACGCTCCTCAATTGGTAATTCATTTGTAATTTGCATATTGTGGAGACGATGATAGGCAGCACGCACAGCTAGTATGACTTGCTCTGTTACTTGATGTGAAGCTGTCAGTGCTTGCAGTGTGAATGCCGTATCCCATGTCAGCGAGCGAGCGCCGGCATAACGAGTCCCTTCGGCTGCGCTAGTCCAGCACCAACTATCCAACATCTCTACACTGCGATATACAGCACTATGATTAGGATTTTCGTGCCACAGTGCCAATATATTGAGACTACTGCTTAGACTAGAAAGACCTTGAAAATTGCTTGTACGCTGCTCAGCAAGGATACGCTCCAGACAATGCGCCAAGGCACGCTGGCGCACTCGTTTTGTGCCAAATATATAGGGCAGAACACCTTCGCTCCAACGTTGGATGTCATACAAAATACGCAATACACGAGCAGGCATGTGAAATACATCGGTCAATGCAATTGTGTGACGACTTGCGTGGCGCTGACTACTATCTGCAGCTTTAGAGTCGGAACCATATAATTCATTGCGTATTGTCTGTGCTACAAAGCCTAAATCATATTGGAACCGCACGCCCTTTAGGTAAACCATGCCTCGGTAAACTGAGCGGGTATGGCAATAAAAGCGAGTGGGTGATAAAAAAAACCAACGCGGTGTAAGAAAAACTTCTGGTCCGCCTATATTTACAAAATGCCAGTCATATAGCCCCAAGATTGCCAACCAGAATTTGCCATGAGTCGGAACACTATCTACTCCACCCGGTTGAGAGTCCAGCCACCTATGTGCACTGCGTAACATAGGGTCATCTGCAGACATACCTAATAAACGGGCAGCGACATACACTAGGGTAGTCACATAGCGGTAGGAATGAGACTCATCATGGAATCCCCATCCACCATCAGGTCGTTGGGTTTTCGCAAAATAATGCAATATGGAAGACTTCTTTTCATCAGCAATCGGATGCCCAATTATTTTATGCGTCAACACTACCTGCGCGGTGGGTAACGGACACCACCACATCTCACCTTCCCAGTCCCCCGTTTTATTTTGACTTTGGATAAAGTAAGAACAGGCTCGTTTGAGTGCTGAGGCAATTTGAGACTGATTGCACTCATCTTTAGACGAGCAGATTATTGTTGATCCGGATTTCATATGCTGGTTTTTAGATATTTTCTTGTTAATATCCAACGATTTTGATGAACTACTGCGTGATGCGATTCAGTCAGCCAAGGAGTTTTTAGCTAATAGAGTCAACGATAGTTCGTGTACCGCCATTGCAAACAACCAGCGCAAACCTTGGTCGTATTTGCGAGACAGTCTGGTGAGCACAAACGTACTAGCGACGTTTTATGCGAAGACACCCGCATCTATTTATATATTAAATGAAGACAATATTAGGATTGCAATTCTCTGCATGCTGACAATCTACCGGGCAAAATAATATGCTTATTTTTGCACATAGGACTTCCAGACTTCCAGGCAGCCGTCGCCAGCTTCATTCAGAATTTTTATAAACCAAACAGTAAAGACCTGGGGTTGAACTGCAATCCATTCCAGCAAAGCAGGCGTGGCTATCCAAAACCAATTCGAGGCTTCATCAGGATTTGGCACAGGTTCGCTGTTAAATCTACCAACGTAAATGTGATCGAATTCGTGCTCAATAAGATGATTGGAAACCGATGCCCGATAAGTAATGGCGGCGACTTCTTGCAAGGGGCAATCGAATCCCATTTCCTCCATGAGCCGACGATGTGCCGCATCATCGTTGTTCTCTCCATGTCGTGGGTGACCACAGCAGGTACTTGTCCATAAACCACCAGAGTGATATTTATCCTTAGCGCGCTGCTGCAACAACAAGCGACCATCACTATCAAAGATAAAAATTGAGAATGCACGATGCAATACACCATCTTGATGTACTTGTAATTTATTACCAACGCCAATGGCGTGATCATATTGATCAACCAGAATGAGTACTTCGTCCATGATGTGGAATCTTTAATAAAAAAGGTAACACCAACACGCATGCTGCAAATAGATTGCTCTGTTAGGATTTTTTTTAAGCGTCATTCAATGACGTGTAATCACACAGCTCATCTTGTCTGTTTTACTTCAGATGGCTTACTTTATCGAACGACCCTCCCATTTGTACGAAGAAATTTCGCAGCAGCAGCAGCAGCAGCAGCAAATTAGTAACTTGCCAGCGATCTTTTAATTCCCCTCAGGAAATATAATTTCTCCATATTAACGCTCTTATTGAATTACGCAGACATTTTTTTATACAAAGTATTTATCCAAAGGTTTTTGGTATAGCACTGCTTTAGCCTGTATGAATTTTCAAGGTCGTTACTGTCGCATATTGTAGAAAAATAAAAACGAACCAGCATTCCAAGTAAAAGAATTTGCTCGTACTTAAGATAACTATGGACTATTCTTAAATTTGAAAATGGCATACATTTTCAGAAAGTTCTTAGCACTATTGATGATCATTCCCGTTTAATATTGCCACAGAGTTTTTCACCTCCACGATTGCAAGATGCGATAGAGATTGCATTAAATCGTCCTCACGTTCGTAGCGGAAGGTCTTTCCCCAATGTCCAGCAGTCGCACTCTCAGCGCATCTAGCAGCGCTATTCCAACACGCCTGAATCAACCTGCGCTGGTGCCGATTAGTCTCTCTGGCACGGAAGGCATGAACGCATTATTCGATTACACCGTCGTGCTGATGACACCCGAATCCTTGATCCATCTGAGTGAAGATATCGGCAATGTCAATCTTGACGATTTCATTGGTCGCGAGTTAACCATCATGATTGCATTGGATGGCAGCGGTGGATTTTTCGACAGCGCATTTGCTGACAATCTGCTTGGCAACATCGGTGCTGGGACGCGTGAAATCTCCGGCTTGATTACCGCTGCCCGCGTGCTGCGTCAGGAAGGACGCCATGCGCTGTACGAAGTCACCTTGCGCCCATGGTTGCATCTGGCGACACTGACCACCGACTGCAAGATATTTCAGGATCAAAGCGTGATCGAGATCATCGATCTGCTGTTTGCCGACTACGCCTGTCCAGTCGACAAGCGTCTCATTGAGACTTATCCCAAACGCGACTATCAGACCCAATACAACGAAAGCGACTTTACGTTCTTTAGTCGATTGTGCGAAGAATGGGGAATCAACTATTTCTTCGAGCATGATAACGGCGTCCATCGACTGGTCTTAATCGACAGCATCGGTGCGCATAAGAATTCGCCCAGCAGCGCTTATCACGTGGTGCAGTTTCATACGGAAGGCAAACATATCGATGAAGAGTGTATTCATGCCTTTTCACCCGTACATCAACTCACTTCCGGCCAGTACACCACGCGGGATTATGACTACACAAGGCCCAAGGCCAATCTCACCGCCAACCGCTACGATCCCCGCCCCACTGCGCACAGTGAGCAAGCGGTCTACGAATGGCATGCCGACGCGCATTATAGCCAGCCGAAGGCGGGTTCCGGTTCAGCAAGCACCAACCCGGAAAGCCAGAATGATCCGTTTGCCGAAGGCGATTTCATCGCCCGTTTGCGCATGCAAGCCTTACACAGCGCCGGCCAACGAGCGCAAGGCCAAGGCCATCTACGCGGCATGGTGCCCGGTTGCATCTTTACATTAGAGCGCCATCCGCAGACCGCCGCCAATGCCGAGTATGTGATCCTATCGACCACACTGAGGATCGACGAAGCCGCGCAAGAAACGCAGGCGTCCGACAATGCGCATCGGCAACGTTATCGCGTCCACGTCGACTTTACGGTGCAACCGGCCAGCGAGAACGTGCGACCGCAACGGTCTACACCCAAACCGTTGACCCACGGTCCCGCCACCGCCATCGTGGTCGGTCCGCAGGGACAAAACATCTGGACCGATACCCTCGGCCGCATCAAGATCCAGTTTCCATGGGACCGCCTCGGCCAACACAATCATCAGAGCAGTTGCTGGGTCCGCGTCGTCGCACCGTGGGCTGGCAATCAACTCGGCGGCATGCATATTCCGCGCATCGGTCAGGAAGTCATCGTCGACTTTCTCGGTGGCGATCCCGACTTGCCGCTATGTACCGGACGGGTGTACAACCAACTCAATACGCCACCGTGGGCATTGCCGAGCCAGAGTGCGCTATCCGGATTTCGCTCACGCGAACTGACACCTGATGGTGGCAATGCCGCCAGCGGACGTAGCAACCATCTGGTCATGGATGACACCGCTGGCAAAATCCAGAGCCAGCTCAAAAGCGATCATCAGCATAGCCAATTAAGTTTAGGCCACATTACACGCATCGAAGACCACGCCGGTCGCAAGGAAGCCCGCGGACAAGGATTTGAACTGCGCACCGACGGACATGGCGCAATCCGTGCTAAAAACGGTCTGCTGATCAGCACCGAAAGCCGTACTCATGCCAGTCACCACATCACCGATCTGGGCGAGACGGCACAGCGCCTGATCGATGCGCACGGTCAACAGCAAAGCTTTGGTGAACTGGCGCAGCAACATGGTGCGCTTGAAGCCGATGAGCACAAAGCGGTCACCACTTCACTCACCGATCAGAACGACGCGATTCAAGGGACCGGCGGCAACAACGGAAACAACGGCAACGTCAAAGAAGGCAGCTTTCCCGAATTAACCGCACCGCATCTGATACTCGCCAGTCCGGCGGGAATCGCTACCACGACGCCGCAATCGACCCACATTGCCAGCGGGGAGCATGTAGCGCTCACCAGCGGACAGGATATGAGTTTGTCGGTAGGACAGCGGCTCATCGCCAGTGTCAAAACCGGTATCCGACTATTTAGCTATCAAGCAGGGATGAAACTTGTCGCTGCCAGTGGCGACATTAGTCTTACCGCGCTAAAAGACAGCATCAATCTGCTTGCCAAACTCAACATTACGCTCACCGCCAACCGTATCGTCATCAACGCCACCGAAGAAGTCATGATCAATGGCGGCGGCAGTTATGCCAAATGGAATGCCAACGGAATTGAAAGCGGTACAAAAGGAATGTGGAAAGTGCATGCCGCCAGCCATTCGACGGTTGGACCTAACAGCCTGCCGATCGCATTACACCAATTTCCTCAAGCAGCGTGCAAAGAATGTCAACAATCGGCGCGCACCGCGGCTACACGTGCAGGCTCTCCTCCAATCTAATTAAATTGAAAAGAAAAATATGATCTATTACGGCCTTGACCCATACCATCCAGAATTACTCAGCCAGATCGAAGCGACCTTAACCGAAGCCAGCACCAAACACGCTCAACTATCAACCTTCGTGTTGATCGACGGTACCTTTGATGACGACTTCGGTATGGAAATGTGGAAAAAAAGTCGAAGCGAAAACAGTGAAGTTATGTCTCTATACGACAAGACGGTATTAAGCGAACTGGAAGAATGTGCCCCCTTCCTCATCGCCATGACCGCAATGAATTTACCCGGTGTACTTAAAAGCTGTGCAGGCAAGCCGATGCTCAGTATTCTACAAAGCCCACTCACCATCCATGCGCTAAAACGCCACTTCACGCCGTTCTTACAGATCCGCACAACATCTGACGGAATGTGTTTTTCGCTCCCGTTTTCGGACACAATTTGCAGTGAGGATATTCTGTACAGCTTCGATACTGCACAACGCACAGCATTCTGTTCCGGCTTTGCCAAATGGCACTTAATCAACCGCAAAGGCACGCTGACGACCATCGACGGAACATGCTTTGATGCAGCATCGTACCTACCTTCTGCGGTCGGCGAATCTAATGCCATCGATATCACCGACAAGCAATACGCGTGGTTAATCGATAGCGGCGAGGCAGATTATATTTTGCGCGAACTTGCCAAGCAACCGTTCGCACTACCGCCGGACCAAACTCCATCCATGCTCTTTCCAAGCATCCGTACGCTATTGCTGGCAATGGATAAACGCGATATCACCATTGATGACGAGCGACATGTGCTGGTCGCACAATCTCTGCAGCTTCCTGATTATTTTTGCGCTCTGGATATGCTGGATGAAGCCCAAACGCTTGGTGTCGAAGCCGCGGTAAAGCGCGCTTCTCTGCGCACGCTCGGATAAACCCGATTGACTATTCCAATCAACCTTAACATTGTCCCTGAAGAAGAGTAAATGCGCGCAATTATCCAATCTAATCTAACGAACGTCGCTTTCATTAAGTGGTCGGTATTAATCACCTCCGCCCTTGTTCTCACTGCTTGCGGCACGACGTCTCACACGACCTTGCAAGCAGCAAAACTCAAACGTGCGGTATTCGTTACTATTCCATCGACAGCTGTGTCAATGTCCTGTGTAAATCACACGAATGGGTACATTCACTCGTATGCAGTCCAAGAGCCGCTTACGATGGCAAGGGACATGAAGTACTCCTTTAATTGCTGGCCGCATGAAATGGGCAGTTCAATCGTTGCGGCTGGTTTCTTGCTGCCAGATCAATGGCAGCCAGGAATGAAAGTTAAAGTCCGCTGGAATCGGCCAATCAAAGGCGAAGATAACTGGATAGAAAAGACCACCACGATTCCAAGATATGAAAGTCCAGGAAAACTCTATGTGCACTTTTTTAAAAATGATGAGGTTCGTGTTGTTTCATCTCCGAATCATGGCGCTCGCAATCGTAATCATCCCATTTTAATGAACATCACCATCGCCCCACCGGAGGAAGAGTAAATGCACCTAATGATCCAATCTGCGCCATGGACATTCGCCTCCATTAAATGGGCGATATTACTCACTAGCACGCTCTGCTTCACTGCTTGCGGCACGACGTCGCACACGACCTCGCAAGCAGCAAAACCCAGACGGCCCGTATTCGTGCCGATTCCCTCAACCCCGGCTCCAATGTCATGCGCAAATCACACGAATGGGTACATTCACTCGTATGCAGTCCAGGAGCCCCGCACGATGGCAAGAGACATGAAGTACTCCTTCAATTGCTTTCCGAATGAAATGGGTAACTCAATCGTTGCGGCTGGTTTCTTGCTACCTGATCAATGGCAGCCAGGAATGAAAGTTAAAGTTCGCTGGAAACCTAATGCGCGCGACTGGATCGAGAAAACCACCACGATTCCACGATACGACAGAGTTGGAACACTTTTTGTCCACTTTTTTGACAACGATGAAGTGCGCGTGGTGTCAGCGTTCTATTTTCCAAGAAGTACCCTTCATCCCATTCTCAGCAATGTCACAACAGCCCCGCCCGAGGTAGAATAAATGCACACATTTGTCCAATCTGCACTAACGAACATCGCTTGCATTAAATGGTCGCTGTTAATCACGGCCGCAGTCGGCCTCACTGCTTGTGGCACCACGCCACACAAAACCTCGCAAGCAGCAAAACCCAAACGTCCCGTATTCGTGCCGATTCCATCGACAGCTGTGTCAATGTCCTGTGCAAATCATACTGATGCATATATCGATTCCTATGCAGTTCAGGAACCTCGCACGATGGCAAGGGACATGATGTACTCCTTTAATTGCTGGCCTCATGAAATGGGCACCTCTATCGCAGCACTTGGTTTCACGCTACCTGATCAATGGCAGCCGGGAATGAAAGTTAAAGTTCGCTGGAATCGGCCAATCAAAGGGGAAGAAAACTGGATAGAAAAGACCACCACGATTCCACGGTACAACAGAGTCGGAACACTTTTTGTCCATTTTTTTGAAAACGATGAAGTGCGTGTCGTGTCAGCGTTCTATTTTCCAAGAAGTACCCTTCATCCCATTCTCAGCAATGTCACAACAGCCCCGCCCGAGGTAGAGTAAATGCACGCAATGATCCAATCAGCACCATTAATTATTTCCGATAATGTTGAAAAAGAAATGACACCAGCCACCGCCGACCTCTGTAGCCTCATTCTAAAAAAAGGACGACCAACCAAAAATATTCCGTGGTGCCAGCAATATATCAATATTGGCGTGTTTTTTGATGGAACCGATAACAACCGATACCGAGACGAGCCGCTACAAAGTCATACCAACATCGTCAAGTTGTTTAATGCCCATAAAAGCGCGGATGGGCAAGGCTGGATGAATGCACCGGGACATTATCGTATTTATGTTCCCGGTTTGGGTACGCCCTTTCTGGAAAACGACGAATGGCGCGAAACAATGGAAGGAAAGGCGTTCGGCAAAGGTGGGCAAGCAAGGATTTTGTATGCATTACTGCAGGTATTTAACGCGGTGCACCAAGCATTTAACAATGATCGTCCAATGTTTTGGCCTAAAGACATCACTGCCAAACTCCAAAAATACACACGCGAAATTGACACCGGTGACCCATTACGCGACGCCCACGAACCACGCCCCGACCGGCGTAGTTGGTTTAAAGGGCTAAGCGACGAACTGGATATTGCATTGCGTCTCGCCCGCAAGGATCGTCCCTTACCAAAAATTCCAAAAATTAGCCTTTCGGTTTTCGGATTTTCACGTGGCGCGATGCAGGCTCGGGCATTTTGTTACTGGTTTAACGACTTGCTGGTGAAGGATGGCACCTTTGCAGGAATGCCTGCCAGTATCGAGTTTCTTGGACTATTTGATTGCGTGGCAAGTACCGGCATGTCGCAATCGGCGGCAGAAACTACCCCGGCGTTTTGGGCCGATGGGCATTGGGCGTGGGCAAATGAAACGTTGTCCCCACTGCCAGCATGCGTAGAACAAACTGTGCATTACAGCGCCGGGCATGAGCTACGACGCAATTTCCCGCTCACACGCGTGCAAGGAAAAAACGTCACCGAAGTAATCTATCCTGGTGTGCATGCCGATGTCGGCGGCGGTTACGCGCCGGGCGACCACGGACGTGGAATCAAAAATGGCAAAGGAGAACTGGATATGCTGCTGTCGCAGGTCCCGTTGGCGCATATGTATCTGGCTGCGAGTAAAGCGGGTGTGCCTTTAGTTAACTATTGCGTGATGGAGTCTGATCTCAAGGAAGACTATGCCATCAGCCCCAAACTTGCCATCGCCTGGAACGATTATATGGCGGCCGGAAAAACAGAATTTGAGGGCGATCCAGAGCGTAAGATCGTTCCCACGTTTCACAGTATCGTCCGTCAGCACATGCGGTTGTATTACAGTTTTCGACGGCTGCGATTGGAGGGGTTGACCAACTCTGTCGGTTACAACCGCGCCAACCAGCAAGAACAACACAATATGCAAAGCTATAACGCCTTACTAAAAGGCGATGTCAAACTGCTGACAAAACGCGCCCAATTAGCGGCCGATGAAAGGAATGGTCGAGATAGTTTTGGTCGCGATGTGCATGGTCGGCCCTCTCTCCGATTTGCTGCCGAAGATCATGGCGTGGCAAACGCCTGGCAACTGCGCCTGGCGCGTAGCGGGGTGCCCCCGGAATCAAATGAATTATGGGCCTTGGGAGAAATGACCAAAGCAGCGGTGCCGCAGAACGCACCCTTTTTAGTCCTGCTGGAAGAATACATCCATGATTCACTGGCGAATTTCTATTTGGCCGGTTACACCACCCTTGAAGAAAAATCAGAAGCTTTGCTCAAGATGGCAATCGCGTATCACGATTCAGGGAAAGCGCCATCGACGCCGTATAGAAGTCGTGTATGGCAAAACTATCAAAAGGGGATCAAGGACAATCCGCAACTGGATGCCATACTGCAAAGCCGTGTCGATACATTGGAAGCGGCGGATAACATGTCCAACTATCGGAATGGAGAAATTGATCCACAAACACGTCGTCCTTACGCTTACTACCGTGCGGACAAAATTCAAGCTAGGCAAAGTGCCAGACAACAGACTATTTTTTCGAAAGATGAGCAAGCCACGCTAGCGAGGTTTTATCCGCTGCAAACTGATGCCGACGTCGCTGAATTGCGCTCTCCCTTTATTGTGACTCAGACAAATACACGTCGTGAAGGAAGTGGCTATTTGCGACAGCGACATATCTTCGAATAGTTCACGCCCATCATTCATCCGCGAAATTCCACTTAACGCATTAACGAGTAATTAATTGTTAGTCGTCGAAAGCAATCAGGTATTTATTACTGATACGGCGCGAGTCAAACTAAAACAGCCGAACTTCATCAACGCAAGAAAGAACACCGCATGTCTATAGACAAGAAGCCCCGACCATTTCACCTTATCAAAACCAGACAACTCCGCAGAAAAATCGTCATGGTCCTGCTTTGTAGTATTTTCTTGCTTCTTGGTATCACGCCACAAACCGGCCGAACAAACGAGCGTCCTCCACCGTCGCTCATGCAGGCAAATATTTATCATCCTGGCGTAAAACTGGCAGAGTATTGGGTCAGTGAAAAATTGGATGGCGTAAGGGGCTATTGGGATGGAGTGGCGTTATGGACCCGCGGTGGCAATCCGATTCATGCGCCTGCGTGGTTCACTTCTGGCTGGCCGAAGGTTCCGCTAGATGGTGAGTTATGGGCCGGTCGCGGACTATTCACGACAGCCGTTTCGACTGTGCGACAACAGATACCCAATGACATAGCGTGGCGTCAGATTCGTTTTATGGTATTTGATTTACCGGCGCATTCAGGAACGTTCGATGAACGTATTCCCGTGCTGCAAAATCTCGTCACCAAGATAGCAAAGCCATGGGTTGAAGCGGTAGCGCAAATCAAGGTCGCGGATCAACAAGCGCTACAAAGCATGCTCCAAAAAAATGTCAACCAAGGCGGCGAAGGCTTGATGCTACATCGAGGCAATGCAACCTATCGCGGCATACGTAGTGACGACCTGCTCAAAATGAAAACGCATGATGATACTGAAGCCAGAGTCGTCGGCTATCTTCCCGGAAAAGGAAAACATCTCGGCGTGATGGGTGCGCTGATAGTCGAAACACCAACAGGATTACGCTTTCGGATTGGGACGGGGTTCACGGACGCCGAGCGTCGCCGACCTCCGCCGATTAGTAGCTGGGTGACGTATCGCTATCGGGGATTACATCCAGGTGGCGTACCGCGCTTTGCGAGTTTTATGCACATACGCGATGAAATGCCACCAACTGAACTACTGCAAACGATCAAACAGTAAAGCTGCTTTAACATTCACATTTAGCTAAGGTTAAAACGGTGTGTCAATTTAAAGCGCAGATAACTCGTAGCGTTATTTTTACCAGACGAGATTATTATCGTGCTGGTGAAGAAACGAAAATAAAAATGTTGAAAAGCACAATCAATACTAAGCAAAATAGTGCTCAACGCCGTTCAGCCAGAATCAGTTCAACACTATTCGTTCATAATGTAGAAGCAATCCAGACATCATTCCTACCGCATTGCAACATCGACAATCCTTGCATAAGTACCCCCGTTCAGTTAAAAATGTAATCGATTACATTTTTAACTGAATTGCGATGCGTACTGAAGATTCGCCTTTACCCACCTCCGATCACCCGGGTTCAATCTCGTCTGCATCAATCTCGTCTGTCGCCTCCCACGCAGGCGTATCAGTAGCGACTGTCTCGCGTGTCATGAATGGGCAAACCGGCGTACGCCCCCAAACCCGCGATAAAGTCATGGTTGCGGTTGAGGCGTTGGGATATCGGATGAATCATCTGGCGCGCAACTTGCGCACTGCCGAGAGTCGCTTGCTGTTAACCATGGTGCCTGACGTAGGCAATCCTTTTTACGCCGAGATTGTGCGCGGCATCAATCATGTTGCCCGTCAGCATGGTTACTTTGTCCTGCTATGCGACACCGGCGCAGAGGAAGAGCAAGAACGCTCGTATTTTGATTTGCTACGCACCCATCGTGCCGACGGTGCAATCTGCCTTGATCCCGACACCATTCAACACGCCTTAGCCAATGAGTCAGTGCGCCTGCCATGGGTCGCCTGTTGCGAGTTTGATCCTACAGTTGCCGTCCCTTATGTCAGCATCGATAATCATCGCGCTGCCAGCGATGCGATTCGCCATTTGCTTCAGCGTGGTCATCAGCGCATCGGCTTGATCAATTCTGACGCCCGTTATCTTTATGCGCGGCAACGCGAAGCCGGGTATATCGACACCATGCACGCTGCCGGTTTGACACCACGCCCGGAATGGCGCAAAACCGTTCAAAGCCTGGATTACGCCGCTGGAACCGTCGCCACGTTAGAAATGATGGCACAGTCGGATGCGCCGACAGCCATTTTTGCCGTCTCCGACACGTTGGCCATCGGCGTCTTGAGCGCCTTGCGTCAACTTGGCAAACGCGTGCCGGAAGACGTCGCGGTGATCGGCTTCGATGACATTGCGATTGCTGCGCAGATTGATCCTGGTCTGACGACGATTGCGCAGCCAATGCGCGCACTGGGTGAAACCGCCGCGCTGCTTTTATTGCACCGCTTGACCGCGCCAACGGTTCCTGTATCGGGCGTTCTGCTTGACCATCATCTAGTTCTCAGAGGGAGCACGTAATGATGCGTATCCGGTCGCAAATACCGCTTTGCCCTGATTCCCGCCAACACTGCGGCCCATTGACCAAATCCAACGGCTTGCGTGGCGATGATTTTTCATCAAAATCCTTATGAGGATCTTTCCGTGAGGACCAGACCATGAGTGTCACCGTCAGCTTCCAACATATCTGCAAAGATTTCGGACCGGTACGCGTATTGCACGACGTCAGCTTCGATTTGGCGCCCGGTCGGGTCTACGGTTTATTGGGCGAAAATGGTGCCGGAAAATCAACCTTAATGAAAATTTTGGCGGGTTACGAGACCACCAGCGATGGACAACTGGTCATTGACGGCCAGCCGCAACGCTTCACCAGTTCGCGCGCAGCCGAAGCCAGCGGCATTGTGTTGATCCATCAGGAATTTAATCTGGCCGAACATTTGACGGTCGCGCAAAATATATTTCTGGGTCATGAAAAACACAAAGGCTGGCTACTTGACGATGTCGCGATGCGCGAAGACGCTGCGCGTTACCTCAAACAGGTTGGTCTGAACGTCAGCCCAGATACCAAAGTACGCCACTTAATCGTAGCAGAGAAACAGCTGGTGGAAATCGCCAAAGCACTCGCACGCAAAGCACGCTTCCTGATTATGGACGAACCGACCGCAACGCTGACCTCATCTGAAACGCAGCGATTATTTGCGCTTATGGCGCAACTCAATAACGATGGCGTCACCATTCTTTATATTTCACACAAGCTTGATGAAGTCGAACGCATCACCGATGAAGTAATCGTTATGCGCGATGGTCGCTTTATTACACGCGAACCAACAGCAACTTTGACTCGGCAACAGATGGCCAATTTAATGGTTGGCCGCGATCTGTCAGATATGTTTCCTCTAAAATCGCGCCACGCCACCGACGCCGCAGTTTTATTGCAAGTAGATGGTTTATGCGTACCTGGTTGGTCAAAAGAACTCTCCTTTGAAGTACGCGCTGGTGAAATTTTAGGTTTTGCCGGACTGGTTGGCGCGGGCCGCACAGAGTCGTTCGAGGCCTTGCTTGGCTTGCGCCCCCGCAGCGCTGGAAAAATTACTTTGAGCGGCAAGCCGGTCAATCTGCGTAATCCTCGTCAGGCGATGCAACATGGCGTGACCTATCTCAGCGAGGACCGTAAAGGTAAAGGATTGCACGTCAATCTTGGGCTACGCGAGAACCTGACTATGATGACGGTGGAGCGCTATGCTCACCCATGGCTCGACATCAACGCCGAGAAAAAGGCGCTGGATCAAGCAGCCAATGTCTTCAATATTCGCACCGGCGATCTCGATAGTAAAGCACGCATGCTGTCAGGTGGAAACCAGCAAAAGTTAGCGCTTGCCAAAATTTTGCATCCTGATCCACGCGTCATCATTCTTGATGAACCAACCCGAGGGGTCGATGTAGGTGCCAAGCGCGATATCTATTTTTTAATTCATCAGTTAGCAGCGGAAGGACGCGCAGTCATTGTGATTTCGTCCGAGTTGATCGAACTGATTGGTCTTTGTCATCGCGTCGCGGTGATGCGTTCCGGCACATTACAAACAACGCTCGACAGCGAGCATTTGACTGAAGAGGAGTTGATTGCTCATGCAACCGGCACACACTGAATCCCCCGTTGAGGCGCAGAATGAGTCGCACAATAAAGCGCACAACAAGCCAGCCGCCGCTTCTGCCATCATCGGTCGCATTAAAAATATTGGCCCATTGATTGGCCTGATCGCTTTATGTATTGTCGGCACGCTGCTTAATCATGACTTTGCCACTGTCGATAATATGATGAACGTGCTGACCCGCACCGCCTTTATTGGCATTATCGCGGTTGGCATGACTTTCGTGATCATATCGGGTGGAATCGATTTGTCGGTCGGTTCCATGGCGGGCTTGATTGCTGGCAGCATGATCTACTTTATGAACATGCTGATGCATGGTGTAGGCGGTATGCACTTGAATCCCACTACTATTGTTGTTTTAGGTATTGTATTGGCGCTGGTGCTTGGCTCTGTGTTCGGACTCATACACGGCTTGCTCATCACCAAGGGGAAAATTGAACCGTTTATTGTGACCCTTGGCACGCTCGGCATCTTCCGGGCATTTCTGACTTATCTAGCCGATGGTGGCGCGCTGACGCTCGACAATCAATTGTCGGATCTATACAGCCCTGTGTATTACAAAAACTTGTTGGGCGTGCCAATTCCCATATGGATATTTCTTCTAGTTGCGATTGGCGGCGCTGTCATTCTCAATCGCACCACCTTCGGACGGCACGTTCAAGCGATTGGATCGAACGAGCAGGTGTCACGGTATGCGGCGGTACGGGTGGATATGGTGAAGATATCGACCTATATTTTTCTCGGACTTTGTGTTGGAGTCGCCACCATTTTATACGTCCCACGTCTGGGATCGGCCTCACCGACAACCGGCCTGCTGTGGGAGTTGGAAGCGATTGCCGCAGTGGTTGTCGGCGGCACAGCGCTTAAAGGTGGCGAGGGACGCATAGTTGGTACAGTTATCGGTGCGATTTTGCTCTCCGTTATCAGTAATATTCTCAACCTGACCAGCATCATTAGCGTCTATCTCAACGCAGCGGTCCAGGGCATCGTCATCATCGCGGTGGCTTTTCTACAGGGCAGTCGAAGATGAAGAAATAACGTTAAAAGGTTTAAAAAGTTAACGCAGTTTTTTACAAAGGGATTGCCGCTCACGGCACCCATCTACCGGAGGAGACACCATGAAACGTATCACCAAAATACTGGGCGCAGGGTTGTTAGCACTGAATGCATTGTCGGCGGCATCCGCATTTGCAGCAGAAAAAGTTGTATTAGGCGTAGCGATTCCCACGGCGACCCATAGCTTTACCGCCGGTATTGTCTGGTGGGCGAATGAAGCCAAGGCAGAATTGGAGAAAGCGCATCCCGGTTTGAAGGTCATCGTCAAAACGGCCGCCACCGCGCCGGAACAAGCCAATCAGCTTCAAGATATGCTGACCGTCAACAAGATCAACACGCTGGTTATTTTTCCCATTGAGTCGGCCTCACTCACGCAACCCGTGGCGCAGGTAAAAAAGAAAGGTGTCTACGTTACCGTCGTGGATCGCGGCCTCACCACGAACGATGCACAAGATGCGTACGTATCGGGCGACAATACCGCTTTCGGTAAATTGCCAGCCGAATACATGGCTAAACGTTTGAACGGCAAAGGCAATATCGTCGTTTTTCGCGGTATGCCAACCACGCTCGACAACACGCGTTTTGATGCATTTAACGCTGTGATGAAAGATCACCCCGGCATCAAGATCCTGGATGCAAAATATGGCAACTGGAACCGAGATGATGCGTTCAAAGTCATGCAAGATTACCTGACCCGCTTTAAACAAATCGATGCAGTCTGGGCGGCGGACGACGATATGGCGATCGGTGTACAGAAAGCAATCGAGCAAGCCAAGCGCACGGATATCAAAGATGTATTTGGCGGCGCTGGTGCAAAAGGCGCTGTGAAGAAAATCATGGATGGCTCTGATCCCCTGATTATGGCGGACGTTTCGTACTCACCTAAGTTCATCTATGATGCGATTAAAATGACCGCCGAAGCACGTTTGAAAGGTGAAAAGTTACCAGCGAACACCATCATTCCCTCGGTATTGATCACGAAGGAAAACGCCAAACAATTCTACTTTCCCAATTCACCGTTCTGATATGTAAACGCACATTTGAGCGCGTCGCGATAAGCAGTAATGATGGATACAGGACCGCATGATGGACGTGACATCAGGTCCTGTATCCACCGTTTTAACAATGCTAAACAAAGAGGATTAACCATGAAAACGATCAAAGGGCCAGCCATTTTTCTCGCCCAGTTCATGGGTGACAAAGCACCATTCGATACACTTTCCCATCTGGCTGCATGGGCCGCCGGTCTGGGATATAAAGGTATTCAGTTGCCAACCGACCCGCGCCTGTTTGACCTGACGCTAGGCGCGAAGAGTCAAACCTACTGTGATGACATCACAGGATTACTGGCGCAACATGGATTAACGATTACCGAATTATCGACCCATTTACAAGGCCAGCTCGTCGCAGTGCATCCGGCTTACGATCCTTTATTCGACAACTTTGCAGCGCCGCATGTGCGCGGCAATCCCGCGGCGCGGACTGCATGGGCCATCGAACAGTTAACACTCGCAGCAACGTCATCTCAACGTCTCGGCTTAAGCGCCCATGTGACTTTTTCAGGGGCACTGGCGTGGCCTTATTTATATCCATGGCCGCAGCGTCCAGCGGGTCTGGTGGAAACAGCATTTGCTGAGTTGGCTCGGCGTTGGCGTCCTATTCTGGATGCGTTCGATGCCGCTGGTGTTGACCTTTGCTACGAGTTACATCCCGGTGAGGATCTCCATGATGGCGTCAGTTTTGAACGTTTTCTTGATGCAGTTGACCAGCATCCTCGAGCCAGCATTTTGTATGATCCCAGCCATTTTCTGTTGCAACAACTCGATTACCTTGCTTTCATCGATATCTAT
This sequence comes from Glaciimonas sp. Gout2, assembly GCF_035018905.1. NCBI lineage: Bacteria > Pseudomonadati > Pseudomonadota > Betaproteobacteria > Burkholderiales > Oxalobacteraceae > Glaciimonas > Glaciimonas sp. Gout2. The sequence goes on from NZ_JASJXA010000029.1 coordinate 51,490, forward strand.
CACGACCGGATTAAGGCTTTCCATGTCAAGGATGCAGAATTTCGTCCAAATGGTAAACAAGGCGTGTACGGTGGCTTTTCGTCCTGGCAAGATCGTGCCGGACGTTTTCGCTCACTCGGTGACGGGCAAATTGATTTCAACGCAATCTTCTCTAAAATGGCGCAATATGATTTTCCTGGTTGGGCGGTGTTGGAGTGGGAATGCTGCTTAAAGCATCCCGAGGACGGCGCAGCAGAAGGAGCGGAATTTATTCGACGTCATATTATTCATGTGGCAGACCGCGCTTTCGATGATTTCGCGGGTGGCGCAGTCAAACAGGATCAAATCAATCAATTGCTTGGGCTAGTACGCTAGAGCTGCAAAATACGACCACATAATTTTGGTAAAAAGGAACAGAAATGCAACGACGTTTAAGACTAGGAATGGTGGGCGGCGGCCAAGGCGCGTTCATCGGTTCGGTGCATCGGATTGCCGCCCGCCTCGACGATTACTATGAGTTGGTGGCGGGCGCATTATCCAGTGACCCGACGCGCGCTGCCAATAGTGCTACCGAGATTCGCCTCGACCCAAGCCGCAGCTATAGCGACTATCAAGAAATGGCGCGGCAGGAAGCCGCACGACCGGATGGCATTGACGTCGTCACCATCGTCACACCAAACTTTTTACACGCCCCGGTAGCAAGAGCATTTCTGGAAGCTGGTATCCACGTCATTTGCGACAAGCCTTTAGCTATTTCACTCAAGGAAGGCCAGGAACTTGCCACACTCGCACAACAAAAAAATCGTGTCTTTGCACTCACTCACACTTACACCGGCTATCCAATGGTGCGCCATGCCAAAGCGCTGGTCGAAGCAGGCGACATCGGTGACCTAAGACTGATACAGGTCGAGTATTCACAGGATTGGCTAGCCGCCTCTATTGGCAGCGCCAATACCGGCGCTGCCGACAACTGGCATAACGATCCGTTACGCTCAGGTCCCGGTGGGACGCTGGCCGATGTCGGCACGCATGCCTATCAACTGGCGCAATATATTAGCGGTCAAACACCCACTCAACTGCTGGCTGAACTATCTACTTTCGTACCCGGACGTCCTATCGACGACCACGTACAAGTCATGCTGCGCTACGCCAACGGCGCGCGCGGCACGTTGTGGGCGAGTCAGGTCGCCACCGGCGCTGAAAATGCCTTACGTTTGCGTTTATACGGCAGCAAAGCCCAACTCGCCTTCAACCAGGAAAATCCAAACGAGTTATGGATCACGCCGCAAGGCGGTAACGCCCAGCGCCTTACCCCGGGCCGGGCCGCCAGTGCCGCCGCCGCGCATGCCACACGGGTTCCCGCCGGTCATCCGGAAGGTTACATAGAAGCCTTCGCCCAATTGTATGTCGACGCAGCCTTACAGATTGCTGCAATCAACGCAGGTCAGCCGATTCCCAAAGCTGCACGCTGGCTAACAAATGTCAATGATGGCGTCGCCGGGATGGCATTTATTGAGGCCGTCATTCGTAGCCATCAAAATGATGCGCAGTGGACGGATATTGCACGCTGAAAGGATGCGATTAAAACATGAATGACAGTTGTATTCCGCCTTAAAATAATCGGAATAACAATACTTTTCCCGCATAAAAAACAGATTTAATTAATTGGTACTGATCGCGGATACGCCGCGTCACAACATACTATTTATGATGAAATAAAATTGTATTTCCAACCCGTAGATTTAAAAATACCGGTGGCGATGTCCACCGGTATGGGACTTCTTTGACATATTCGCCAATATCAGATGTCATCCGGTTCCGGTAAATGCAACGCTTCCTGACCATCACGCTCGGCCTTCATTCTCTCCAGTTCCTGAAGATTGTTCTCAACCCATTTTGCTAAATCCCCCGTCGGATCTCCGCCCTGACGTATCTGCTCTACAACTTCAGCGATATCATGCTCAGCCTTTTCAATACGCCGATCAAGGTCAGATTTTTCGTGATCACGACGATTGGAGCCAACTCTACTAAACTGCCATAGTTGCGCCAGAGTATTGTTCGCCTTGAAAAGTTGCAGTTTTCTGTAGTTATCCAGCCGCCCATCTGTCACATCCAATTGTTTTCCATAGTTGCCGCTTAGCCTGTAGGAACCGTGGAAACTTGGGTCTATATTCCACTTAAAGTTATGCCAGGATGATGCTGCCACTACATCAATAGTGACAGGGATACTATCCCCGGCGCGGTCATCTGCATGCAACATGCAATGAGGGGCATAATCCACAGTTAAGAAATAAACTCTTGTAAAAGCAGTTTTAAACCCTAGAACCCAATGTTGATTATTCCCACCAGTATAGGGATACTGAACAACAGGCGTTCCCGGCCCTTTTTCACCCCCTAGAACGTCCATTACTTTTCCGCTAAGTCGACTGGTAATAACATATTTAGCTCCAGTTACCAATGGTACAAATTCCGTGAACACAAATGACTGGGAACTGCTGTTGTCACGGACCCTGATTCTGTATCCCTCCTCCGTTCCAGAAAAACCGGTCAATATCCCGAAGGGATGGCCATGAAGAGTTCCTCCGGCCACCAGAATATAAGAACGCTTATCCTGACTGAGTACCAAGCGCCAATACCGAAATCTATCGACAGGATCGGTAACATTCAGCGAGCGCACCGAAACCGTGGAGTTGTAATAGCCCCAGGCCAATATGCAATCGCCACCTACCTTGTCTTTTTTCATGTTATGCAGCACATATAAACCATCAAACTCACCACCTTTCACCTTTTTGATCCGCCACTGCTGGGATCTATCCCGAATAAAATTTGGCTTTAACCCAAGTAGAGTGCCGAATATAATGCCGTGTGATGGGGTATCTACATAACCCAGCGCGTCCCCGCTATTCTTGCACTCAGAAATAATATACGTTTTGCCTTCCTCGGGAGTTTCAGTCGAGAATCTCCAGGGATCCGGCTGCGGCCTGTTGGGCGTATCTTTTCCACCAAACAACCAGTCACACCCGTAAGCCAAGCCGCCTATCAAATTATCTAAGGCTTCGCCTGCCACACCACTTTTCCACCGATCACTAGCCGGTCCCCAAACATAATCCGGCCTGTTAATTGCACTTGTCGGAGGCTTTTTACCGAGTGATGCATAAAACCCCTTCTCGTAGAGATCACATTTACCGCTGCCTGGAATTTGACCTATCTTCAGCACATCATCGCCAACACAAAAGGCAATGATCGCATGGTTATTTTGTCCAAATCCGCCACCACTATCCATGTAAGCATTATCCTCCCCGCCCACGGGCCAACCCGGTATAAACCATTCATTGCCCCATGTATCAAGCGCGGTCACATCAAAGTCTCGATGACCGTTATTTGTCTCTATCGCGTAATAGGCCGTCTCCCACATCCTTTTTTTACAGGACAACTTGAGGTTACAAATAAAAGTATTAGTCTTGGGATCGAAGACCTCAAAGTGGAGAACGCCAGAGACGTGCCCCGAATTACCGACATTCACCGAATTCCACAGAACATAGCTTCTCGCCTGTCCTGGGCCGACCGTCCCGGATGGCGGACCAATCTTCACCATCTTGCCAGCAGCCTCATCCCAGATCGCCCAGTCGCCGCTAAACTTCTCTACTCGTACGATCCGCATATCATAAGCAGTACTGTTATAGATGATGACTTCACGTATGCGCATCATGACTGTGGTAATACGAATCGTCCCACCGGTCTGCGCCAGATCCACGATCGTGAGGGGAGCTTTACCCGAATGGAGCCAGATGTCCACGTAAGGACTCACGCTATTGAGGTAAGGATCGTTGGGGTCCGCAACACGCTTGACGTTAGGATCAAAATGGGGATCGACGCTAGTGTCAACACATGGCGTAATGGCATGACCATGGGGCAATCGAAGCTTGGTATCGTCGGCATTTGAAGTCATTGAACACCTCGTCTATAAGGGTAATCTGATTAATAACTGTGTCAAGTTGCGATCACAGATTAAGCGAAAAATTTCTCACGTGCAAGTATTTGCACTATGCGTTGACAATATTGTCAGGTAACACATATCGATACGCAGCAATTGAAAACGACGCACACACACCAAATACACGACGACCATCACACCAAGATAACAAGTTGAACTTAACGATATCTGCACCAGGTTTTCTTAATTTCAATCGAACCCGAATCGATCTAAAAACAAGGCCCGATGAGGCTAAGCGCAAGTGAAAAACCGTTTAACTTATACTGATTGACGATAAACTTTATAGGAATCAAAATATGATCGTAACTTCTAGTGCTTTTCCATTGTTTTATTCAAAATATGCCGAGCTAGAGCCACCGGCGGAGAATCCTATTAGCGAGGTTGATCGTGTTACGTTGACTTATGCTCTGCGCTCGATGCAAGAAAGCATCACGCAACATTGGCAGCAACAAGGTAAAAGTATTGGGGAAGCCAACGACCCTGACGACGACCAGCTGCAGTGGAGCGCCAGAGTCGAAGCTGCAAGATTTATGTGCGGAGTCTGTTCTGTTTTACCGCCCGCTGACACTCAGCTCTTATACAGTGTGGATCAGGTGCCAGTGGGAGCACTAACCATGCTTCATCGACAGGAGGCCTTGAATGTTCCGTATGTAGAAATTTTTGTTACGCATCCGGGCAGCAGCGGTGCCGGAGCAGCGCTGTTAGAGCGGGCTGTAAAAAAATCAATGGAAATCGGGGGACTTGGACAACTGATGCTCTCGCCGATAGACAGTGCCATTCCTGCATATGAAGCACTTGGCTTTTCAAAAATACCTGAAGGTATGTTTCTTGATCCTGCCAAAAGTGAAAAATGGCATCTTTTTGGCGACGCATGGAGACTCGTTAATGGTGTCGGTGAAGTTAAAACTGGCTAAAGTATTTCAGAAGCCACATTAAGGCTGACCTCGACGAGAGCGCGCTAATGCCAGCTTCTCACATAGAACAACGGTACCGTCGATCAATCGCGGACCTGCTCGATTCATCAGATCGGCATCGATACCGAATAAATTGTTGCGATGAACTGCCAGCAAGCCAGAATAGCTGCGCCAATAATCGAGGTCACTTTCATCATCTTTCCGTTGTCCACTTATGAGTACCTCTGGATTTTCAACCAGCACGGCTTCTATATTAACGACTGGTGCTGTCACTGACAGATGGGCGAAGATATTTTCTCCGCCGCATACGTTGATCGCATCGCTGACAATCTGGCTGCCGTTGAGCGTATACAGCGGGCGACTCCATACCTGATAAAAAACTCGGACGCGAGGACGTTTCTGGTATTTAAAAGCGAGAGCGTCAATTTTTTCACCTAGCGCGGCTGCCTCTTTTTCTGCGTCACCAGTTGTGCCTAATAGTCGGCCTAGACGGATGATGCTGTCCGGGATATCGCGCAACTTGCGTGGGTCGCTGTAAAATAATGGGATGCCGAGTTTTCGTAATTGTTCCAATTGACGATCGGCACTGTTATGTCGCCATACCACCAATAAATCCGGTTTGAGCGCAATCAACCGCTCTATGTCCAGCAGGCTGTTGTCACCTATTCGAGGAATACTTTTTGCAGCAACCGGATAATCGCTGTACTTGACTGTACCGACTATTCGGGACCCACCACCGGCGGCAAATATTAATTCCGTAATATGCGGGGCCATTGTCACTACGCGCAAAGCTGGCTGCGCTAACGTGATGATATTGCCTGCGTCATCTTTGACTATAATAGCCGCTCCTGAAGCATTTACTATGACTGAAAGTTGCACACTGATGAGCAATACCGTCATTAAGAAAATACGCTTTACGATGTTCGGTTTCACAATAATATTCCGATATACAAAATTATTAACGCCCGAAAGTTTTTAGCGCCACGTTTAGAAGTAGAAGCATCGTGTAGGAATGTAACGAGCAATGAATCAACTACATTTATTTATAGAAAATTTTTTCTCGACACTTAGATGGAAACCGACCCATTACATACGCGCTACGCAGGAATAAAAATAGACCGATTTTCGTGCGTGATGATCTCGATCGGATGCCCTAAACATTGGCTCAGAATTGGTGCTGTCATCACCTCGGCAACCGGCCCGGCACGCCAACCTCCATCTCCCATCAGCAGCAGCGCATGACTCGCCACGCTATGCGCCAGATTCAAGTCGTGGCTTACCATTACGATGGCTTTGGGCGACTCACTGTTCGCGCACAGTTCGTCCAATAAACGCATCACGCTAACCTGATGCGCCAGATCCAGCGCATTCGCAGGCTCGTCGAGCAATAATAACGGCGTATCCTGCGCCAACACAGCGGCAATCGCCACCCGCTGACGCTCGCCACCGGACAAGGTACGAATATCACGTTCGGCAAGTGCTTCTACATCCAGCGCTCTTAACGCACTTAAAGCGGTTTCCTGATCAGTATCGGATTCCCAATAGCGGGTATCGTGATACGGATGCCGCGCCGCCAATACGGTTTCAATCACGCGATAACCGAAGGCGTCACGCGTTCCTTGTGGCAAAAACGCGCGAACCCGCGCCAGCCCTTCCAACGCCCATTGTGATAACGGTTTTTCAGCCAGTTCCACTACCCCGCCATCGGGCAAGCGCAAACCTGCCAGACAGCGCAAAAATGTACTCTTCCCAGCCCCGTTGCGACCGATCACACACCAAAGCTGGCCAGGATGCAGATCCCAATCCAAACCCGCGACCAGCGCACGACCCTCGATAGTTAAATCGACAGACCGGGTGCGCATCAGTGTTGGAGATGTCATCATCGTTTGCGAATGTGGTGCAGTTGTAATAGAAATGCCGGCACGCCGATCAAGGCCGTAATCACGCCGACCGGCAATTGTGTTGGCGCAATAACAGTACGCGCCAATGTATCCGCCAACAAGAGAAACGTGCCACCGGCAATGGTCGCAGCAGGCAACAACAAACGGTGATCCGGTCCCAGCGCAAACCGACACGCATGCGGCACAATCAACCCGACAAACCCAATCGCGCCCGCGCTACTCACCGTGCAAGCAGTCAATAAGGCCGCACAAAAGAACAACCCCTTACGTAACGACGCCACATGAATCCCCAACGTCGCCGCCGCCTCTGCCTGCATGACCATGACGTTAATATGCCGTGCTTTGCGTAAAGCAAAAATAAGTGCACCGCTCAAAACAATCCAAGGCAACCAGCGCAATTGCGTCCCCGACAAATCGCCGATCAACCAAAACACCATACTACGCAACCGACTATCCGGCGCAATCGACAGCATCAACGTCACCAAAGCACCGCAACCCGAAGCCACAATCACGCCAGTCAACAACAGCAACGGCGCGTTACCATCCGAAATCCCACCCCGCAAATCCCGATAAGCCAAACCAAACAACAGCAACGCCACAACAATCGCACCCGCAAACGCCGCCACATCAATCATCCACGCCGCACTAAAAAAAAGCATCGCAAACAACGCCCCAACCGCCGCCCCACCAGAAACCCCCAGCACATAAGGATCAGCCAAAGGATTACGCAACAACGCCTGCATCATCACCCCAGCCAAAGCCAACATCGCCCCAGTCACAAACCCAGACAAAGCCCGCTCCAACCGCAACTGCAACAAAGTCGCCGCCATACTTTTAGGTGCACCACGCAACACCTCACTCAAAGCGCCAAAAATATCAG
>NZ_JASJXA010000030.1:0-57492 GCF_035018905.1 Glaciimonas sp. Gout2
AGTCGGGAATTGTTGGAAGACATGTTTGAGCGTAGCGAGTTGGTCTTTCAACCCGACTGGCGGCTGAAATACTTGGGGACCCGCAGGGCAGCGTCAGTTGCGGTCGCCTTCTTTTTGGTTACTTTTTCTTGGCGGGGGCGCCGAGCCGAAGCAAGAAAAAGTAACTAGCTGTCGGGCTACCCCCGACAAGCCCCCACGGAGCAAAAGCCCCCCAACCTACCGACTACCGACCACACCCCAGCCAATCACCGAAACCCATACCGAACACCCAAAAACAAACTACTCCCAGCAGTCCCATAATACCGCGCCAACTCATAATCCTTATTGAGCACATTATTCCACCGCCCAAACAAAGACCACTTCCCAGTCAAATCAACACTAGCATACAAGTTAACCAAACTATACCCACCCAAAACAACCTGATTATCCCCATCATCGTACCGCTTACCAGACACCACCATCTCAACACCAGACTTCAACGCCCCAACCCCATACTCAAGCGCCACCGTTCCATGCTGCCGCGCACGCCGAGCCAGCAACTTCCCACTAGTATCATCCCGCGGATTCTGCACATCCAGCGAACCACGCAAAGCAAAATTACCCAACTTAGTACTGCCGCCAAAAGAAACCCCCTCAAGCGTCGCCTTATCAACGTTATAAGCACAACCATAAGGATGGCTATCCGGCTCAACCGGACAAGTCGTAGTCGAGACGATCAAATCAGTTATTTTGTTGTGATAGTAAGAAATATTTAACTGCGAAGTCCCATTGTCATACACCAACCCCACCTCCGCATTCTTACCTTTTTCCGGTTTGTTCGCCGCAACACCATAACCGGGGTAATACAACTCATTGAAAGTCGGCGCACGAAAACTAGTGCCATAACTGACATTAGCCCGCCAGTCCTGGTTCAAACGATAGCCATACCCAAGACTACCAGTCGCATGCGTACCAAATTGCGAGCTATTATCATTCCGGATACTAACGGTCGCCAGATGATCTCCACGCTTCAACTGGTACGATGCAGCAACCGAATTGGTCGTCCGGTCACCAGACAAACCGGTGGCAGAAACCTCCTCCTCACGTCGCTCAGCCAACAACTGCAAGACGTCTGTCCCGATGAACAAATCATTTTGCCAGCTGTAATTATTCTGCTTAGTCGTTACATCGCTGATCCCATCCGGCTGATCGCTGCTGATATAAGTCGATTTATCGGTAGTTTGCGACACCTGAACCTTACTATTCCACCAAGGCAGAATCTGGTTTTTCGAATACACAGCCACATTTTCAAGTTTTTGCACGACACGCGTGTCGAAATCCGAACCATCGTCGTACTGCGCATTCAACCGGCTTTGCAAAAAGGTCACGCCAACTTCCTGGCCCTTTGCCAGCTCCAACCCAAACTGTCCGCTGGCACTATCTTTTTTGTAGCCGTCTTTATCTGGATTATAAGAACTATACGGCGAAGGGTCTGGCTTAGTCGCTGAAAACCCATCTGCATTTTCATGCGCCACCGATATAGCGTAACTAAAACGATGGTCGCCTTCGGTCGCGCCAGAAATACTCGCATCCATGGTGCGGGTACCATAGCTGCCGACACCGGCAGATGCAGTCAAACGCGGCGCGCCCGAACCTTTCTTGGTAAAAATTTGAATCACGCCACCCATTGCGTCAGCGCCATAAAAACTACTCAAAGGGCCATACACGATTTCGATGTGATCAATTTGTGACAATGGAATGCTGGACCATGTAGCGCCGCCGGTCGTGGAAGACCCGACACGGACGCCATCGATTAATACTATATTTTGATTATTAGCTGCACCGCGCATGAATACCGATGCCGAAGTACCAGGACCGCCGTTAGCAGTGATTTCAATTCCACGTTGCTTTTGCAGCAGTTCAACCAGCGAGGTTTGTCCCGATAGCGCAATGTCTTCGGCAGAAATCGTCACGTTGTCGCTGATCACATCACTGGCTTTTTGTGGCGTGCGTGTTGCTGTGACTAGAACGGGCTCTAGTGACTTATCCGAGGCTTCCTGAGCAAAACTGGATGCGGAAAAAGTAGAAATAATAAGCGTAGAAAGGCACAAAGGCCCAATCATTCGCGCAGCGCGGCGCGGATGGGTCGGTGAAACAGTTAGGGTCATGATAATTTAAGCAAGAAAACAACCACCAGCTCGCCTCCCCGCGCGCTGGATTCAAAAGAAATACCTCCGCAAGACATTGCACTGAACAATCAATCCAGCAAAGTTGCCGGATCGCATTTCGCGACAGATCGTCCGTACCGCCTTAAAAGTAGTTCCACCTGCTACTGGCCGGTATCCGGGCTACCAAGTCCAACTGCCTTACCTTCCCGCGCGAAACACAGTGGTGTTAGAGGCAGCTTGTCACAATGTGTAATCAATATTTTGCAGCAACTACGCTGCAATTATCGGCCATAGTGAATAGGCCGACATTAACCGGTCATTCAACCAGTCATTCATTAAGCAAATTGAGACGCTTGTTTTCCGTTGCGGGGGCAGCACACGTATCGCGTGTTTCCCGTTTAACTGCGAACACAGCCGTGTTCGCGAGCACCAAAAGCACCGGCATTCTAATATTCATCTGCCTTTACAGCAACAATAAATCTTCGAATCCGCGTGCAAAATCCCAGCGAAATCAGCAGATTAGCGAAATCACTTCGCCGTAACCGATCTTATGGGCTGCGTTGGCAGCCTTTCGCGCAATATCCGCAATCGCCCTTGACGCTCCGATTGGCATGGAAGCCTCCTGGGATAAGGCATGGCAGGCTAAAAGGAGGCGAATAGTCCCTGCATGGCAAATGACGGCAACATCATCGCCATTGTTGTTATTTTCGCCACTGCTCGATGATGGTGAATGAAGTCGCGGCAACGCACGATAAAACGCATCCACGCGTGCCGCCATCTGCATCACGCTTTCTCCACCACCCGGTCGATAGTCAATCACCGCGCCCGCCCATGCATCGATCTCATCACGCGGGATATCCTGCCAGGATTGCATTTCCCATTTTCCAAAGTCCAGTTCCACCAGACGGTGATCAAGAGTCGGTGCCGGCCAACCCGGTTGTCGCGACAAACTATCCGCCAACCCCGCGCATCGAAGGAGCGGACTAGAAAACATCAGGACCGGCTTTGGCAGTACCTTTATCAATTGATGCAACAAACGCGTATTTTCTTCTTCGGATACAAGGAGGTCAGAACGCCCGTAGCACAAGTCGGATACAGCTCCTGGCGTGCTCGGCTTCGGATGACGCACAAGATGGAGTTGCATCATTATCTTAAGTACATCATTTTAAAAGCGGCATGGCAGCCAATAAACCAAGGTAAAAGGTCACTTCTGCCACCTGCTGCACGGCACCCAGACAGTCGCCGGTATAACCGCCAATGCGCTTAACGAAAAAGCGGGCGAGCCACAAGGTAGCAATAGCGCTACACACCAGACCAGCGGCTATCCCCGCCCAAGGCGCCCAACCCAAAACACCGATTGCCAATAAAGGTAACGCAGCGAAAGCCATCGCCACGCCACATTCAGGTCCGGACATCTGCTCTGCCAATGGTTTTGCCTTGCCCTCGGCTTTGACATACGTCAGCCGCCAAATCAAACTACTCGCCATCAAACGGGAAATAGGATGGGCCGTTAGTAACGCTGCCACGACCGCCCAGAACGGCAGGCTCACGAGTAACGTGAATTTCAAACCGAGCATCGACACCATGCCGATGACACCATATGCACCAACCCGTGAATCCTTCATAATCTCAAGAATACGGGCGGCAGTATAACCACCGCCAAAACCATCACAGCTATCAGCAAAGCCATCTTCGTGGAACGCACCGGTCAGATAAATGCCGCCAATGGTCGATAGCAACACCGCCACCGCGGGCGGCCACACATGGGCCGCCGCCGCATAAATCGCTGCCGTCACAGCACCCACAACAATCCCCACCGCCGAAAAATAACGCGAAGCTTGCTGTAACCATGCAGGATCGAACCCAACCCAGCCGGGAATGGGCAGTCGCGTAAAGAATTGCAGCGCAACGAAGAATAACCGCACTTGATGGGTGATTGCTTTGGTCAGACTACGCGAGCGTAACGCACTGGGTCGCATGCTGGACATGGCTATTCAGTATTCACTGTGCATGCGGAGGCGTAGAAATAGAATCAACCGCTGCCGAGTCAAAGGTCGCCATTTCCGTCATAAAAAGTACCGCCGCCTGCACCAGAGGTAATGCCAGCGCTGCGCCCGTACCCTCGCCCAAACGCAAACCTAATTGCAGTAATGGTTGCGCTTTAAGGAACGTCAACATCTGTTGGTGGCCTCGCTCGTCCGAGCAATGCGCAAAAATGCAGTAATCCAGGATTTCGGGACGCAACTGTGCGGCGACCAGTAATGCGCTGGTAACAATGAATCCATCGATCAGCAAAACCATGCGGCGTTCGGCAGCAGCCAGCATCGCACCGACCATCATGGCGATTTCAAAACCACCAAATGTCGCCAATACATCAAGCGGCGCAACGATGCCACCGTGAAAACTGACCGCACGCTGAATCACATTTTGCTTATGCAAAATTCGGGCAGCATCAAAGGCGGTTCCCGCCCCCACGCAATCGACCAGCGGCAAGCCGGTGATCTTGTGCATGATGGCCGCCGCTGCGGTGGTATTGCCGATTCCCATCTCTCCAAAACCAACGATATTGCCGGTTAGCCCCCCAATCAGGTCCATGCCGTGTTCCATGGCTGTGGTGCATTGCTCAGCGGTCATCGCCGACTCGTTAGCAAAATTTCGCGTTCCGAAACCGACTTTTTTACCGATTAACTGAGGAGGCCAACCGAAATCATGATTAACACCAGCATCAACTATCTGCAAAGCGCAATTATTTTGACGTGCAAAAACATTAATCGCCGCATTTTGGTTGAGAAAATTTTCAACCATTTGCCACGTCACACTTTGTGGATAAGCAGAGATATTCTCGGCGACGACACCATGGTCAGCGGCGAATATAAGGATAGCTGGCTGGATGAATGTCGGACGCGTGGTTTTTTGGATCAATCCGATTTGAAGGCCGATTGCTTCTAACGCACCCAAACTGCCTAACGGCTTGGTTTTATTATTGATGACAGTGGTGATGGTATTACTGAGATCGCTATCCTGAATGGATACAATGTGAGGAATCTGCATGGCGATATTGTCCGATGTGTTTCTGTAATGGTTTCTAGAATCTGCGCGGCGTCCACGATACAACGTTTGCGCCAAAACACTTCAGAAAACGGCAGCAAAGGTGTTGCTGCCCACATACTGCCGACATGCGCGCACAGCGGTAATGCGTTCTGCGTCAAAGGTAAGACAGCGCGGCCCGTCTGTATTCCACCTAAACTCCGCATCAGGAATTGGCAGATACACGATGTTACGACGAGCCGATACAACCATGCGTGCTGTAAAGCCAGGTTTTTAAGTCCGGTCTTAAAGCCCTGTCTTAAAGCGTCTTATACCGCTTCCGAACCAGTTTCGCCGGTACGAATGCGGATAACTTGCTCGACTTCGCGGACAAAAATCTTACCGTCACCAATCTTGCCAGTACGCGCAGCTTTGATGATGGCATCAACAGCTTGCTCAGCAAGCGCATCGTCAATCACCAATTCAACTTTTACTTTTGGCAAAAAATCGACGACATATTCCGCGCCGCGATACAACTCGGTATGGCCTTTTTGGCGACCAAAACCTTTGACTTCAGTGACGGTTAAGCCATTGACGCCGACTTCGGCCAACGCTTCGCGTACTTCGTCCAGTTTGAACGGTTTGATAATGGCAGTAATTTGCTTCATGACAACTCCTTTATGCAATTAACAAAAATCTTTTGATACAGGAAGAAAGAAAAGGAGACCAAGAGCGCTCGACACAATTATGTCATGCTCCAAGCTTCACTCTTTAAACTTTGAAGTAATCGGGTAACGCCAGTCACGACCAAACGCACGGTGCGTCACACGACAACCAACCGGTGCCTGTCGACGCTTGTATTCGTTGATCTTGATCAGACGCGTAATACGTTGAATATCTTCAATCGGATAACCGGCGGCTTCGATCTCGGCAATGCTCTGATTCTCTTCCATGTACATTTGCATAATGGCGTCTAACACATCATACGGCGGCAGCGAATCCTGATCAGTCTGATCAGGCCGCAGTTCGGCCGACGGTGGACGCGTCAAAATGCGGGTGGGAATCACTTCACCCAGCGTATTTCGATATGCGCACAAGCGATACACCAGCGTCTTGGCAATATCTTTAATAACAGCAAAACCGCCCGCCATATCACCATACAGCGTGCAATACCCCACTGCCATTTCGCTCTTATTTCCAGTGGTCAATACAATTGAGCCAAATTTGTTCGACAACGCCATTAGCAGGGTGCCACGAATACGCGCCTGGATGTTTTCTTCGGTAGTGTCTTCAGCTATGCCCTCAAACTCGCTAGCCAACGTGGATTTGAAAGCGCTGAAACAATCATTAATGGATATTTCATCATAGCGCACACCCAGTCGCTGCACCATATCGCGCGAGTCAACCCACGACATTTCTGCTGTATAAGGAGACGGCATCATGATACAGCGTACTTTTTCAGCCCCCAGCGCATCGACCGCGATCGCCAACACCAATGCCGAATCCACACCGCCAGACAAACCCAGCAAGACACTGGGGAAACCATTCTTACCAATATAGTCGCGCACGCCCAACACCAAGGCCTGGTAGACCTGCGCCTCTACCGACTGCGTAGGCGTAATCGAGGATGGGCCAACCAGCGGTGTCGCGCCATCAAATTCGATGATCTGCAAGTCTTCCTGCGCGTGCTTCAGCTGCGCCGCGACTTCACCGTACTGGTCCATCACAAACGAGTTACCGTCAAAGATCAATTCATCCTGCCCGCCCACCAGATTGGCATACACCAGCGACAAACCTTTTGCCGTGACGTTCGCCCGCATGATGTCGTAGCGCAGATGTTGCTTGTTCATATGGTACGGCGAGCCATTCGGCACCAATAAAACCTGCGCGCCAGCGGCACGCGCGCGCGCGGGCGCATGCGAAAACCAGGTATCTTCGCAAATATTCAGACCGAAACGAACGCCTTTTACTTCAAAAACAAATGGCACATCAGAGGCTGAGAAATAACGCTTCTCGTCAAAAACAGCATCGTTCGGCAACGCGTATTTGCAATAAGTACCTGACAACGCACCATTAACGATCACGGATGCAGCATTAAAACGTGCGCCATTTTGCAAAATGGGATGGCCGACCACAACATGTACGTCACGTAAATCTGCCAGGTCCGCGATCAATGCGGTCATTGCTTCCTCAGTCTTATCGTAGAAAGCCTGACGTAATAATAAATCTTCTGGCGGATAGCCCACCAACGACAACTCCGGCGTTAATACGATGTCCGCGCCCTGCTGAGCGGCACGACGTGCAAATTCAGCGATTTTGGCGCGATTACCGGCAAGATCACCGACGGTGCTATTGATTTGAGCGATGGCGACTTTGACTGTCATGGCGATGAATATGAAATGTAATTGATGATGAAAACAGCGAAATTAGGCGAAATAACAAATTCAAGCCCCGATTATCGCATGGGTGTCACATGCGTATCGTTTATGTATAACCTATCTTCCGCTTGCTTATCTCTTCGCATGCGCTATTTGTTGCTTGCGCCCGGCTAATCACATATTTATTGGATTGCTATTGCGCTTTATTCTCACTGTTTAGCCTGATCGTCTCTCTTTTATAAAACGTTTAGGAGCTTATAAACCCCATTCAACCCTCACTTAAACACAGAAAAAGTTGTCTTCCCGTGGCCCTAAAGGCTTTCAAAGCCCAGATGAAAAGTCACTACGATACGGTTTTCTTGACTATTTATTCTCATGACCACCATGCCATTGTTCGCGAAACTGGACCGAACACTCGGCATAAAAAGGCCTGTAATAGCAGAAACTTCCATGACGCCAACCTTTATTAGTCATGCCAGAAGATTATCTCCGAGAGTGCTAAACTCAATCCTTTCCTCGTAATCTCTGGCTTCCCAGATCGTATTGACTAAGTGAATAAGCAAACACCACCACCGCCAACATTGAAATTTACACCCCGCATTGTTTCCTCTCTGGATGAAATTGGGCAACCCGCGTGGGATGCTTTGCTTGCGCTTCAAGCAGAGAACAATCCATTTTTATCCTTTGCGTTTTTGCACGCATTGCACGAAACCGGTTGCGCCTCCGAAAAATCTGGCTGGCAACCGCAATATTTAACGTTGTGGGATAACGCTGAGGAAAACACTAACGATACGGCAACCGTGCCGCAATTGATGGCAGCGCTTCCCCTGTACGTAAAATACCACTCGTATGGCGAGTACGTGTTCGACTGGGCCTGGGCGGATGCGTATCAGCGTAGCGGTTTGGAGTATTACCCAAAGTTGCTGTCGGCAATTCCATTCACGCCCGTTACCGGCAGTCGCCTGCTGGCGCGCGATGCGGCATCCGCTGCGGCGTTGATCGACCTGCTGAAAACCTTACGCGTAGATACGCAGACTTCTTCTACCCATATTTTGTACTCGCCGCCAGAACAGGCCAAAGCGCTGCATGCGGCAGGATTTTTATTGCGCAGCGGCGTCCAGTTTCATTGGCTCAATCCGGGTTATCGTGACTTTGATGCATTTCTCGATACATTAGAACGTAAAAAACGCAAAAACATTCGTGCCGAACGGCGTAAGGTCGCCGAGGCTGGCGTCACCTTCCGACACGTACGCGGTGTCGATGCAACAGAGTCAGACTGGGTATTTTTTAATCGCTGCTATCGCCATACTTATTCTGCCCATCATTCCACACCTTATTTAAACCTGGCATTCTTTCAACGCATCGGTGCGACGATGCCACAAAATATCTTATTAATCGTGGCCGAGCGCGCGGGACGACCAATTGCGTCATCACTGTTGATTCACACAGAGACAACCTTGTATGGTCGCTATTGGGGCGCAATTGAAGAAGTCCCTTGTCTACATTTTGAAACCGCTTATTACCAACCCTTAGAGTTTTGCATTGCGCAAAAAATCGGTTGCTTTGAGGGCGGCGCACAAGGCGAACATAAAATGGCGCGTGGATTTCTGCCACAGAAAACCTGGTCAGCACATTGGCTCGCCCGCCAAGATTTTTCCAACGCCGTCGCCAATTTTTTAGAGAGGGAAACCGATGACATTGAGGCTTATATGGATGAACTCAATGATCGCAATCCCTTCAAAGGCGACGGTTGATTTCCTAATACCCGCTTTGCGTCTTGGCGCGCGACCACAGTCGACCAACTTGACGCATAAGCACCACCGCACCACCAACCGTTACCCCTTCCTTATCGATCAGAAAGATTTGCTACCACGCAGCGCCCATCCGTAAGATGGCCCTGTCACGCAGAACCTCACCTATGCAACCGACCGACATTCTTCTCGCACTTCTTACCGTCACCATTTGGGGTTTTAATTTTGTCGTCATCCGAATAGGTCTGCATGACTTACCACCTTTATTTTTCTCGGCCCTGCGTTTCATTTTTGCGGCGATACCATTGATATTTTTCATCAAGCGCCCAGCCATACCCTGGCGTCTTTTGATCGCTTACGGTCTATTCCAATTTGCGCTGCAATTTGCGTTGCTGTTTTCGGGCATGCATCTGGGATTTACGGCGGGACTCGCGTCGTTGGTGATACAGCTTCAGGCCTTCTTCACCATCGGATTAGCAGTCTTGATTTTAAAGGAGCGTCCACGCGCCGCACAATTAATTGGCGCGTTTATCGCATTAGCTGGCATGGCCCTGGTTGCCATCCATGTTGATGGCACTGCCACTTTCATCGGCTTCTTGCTCGTGGTCTGCGCTGGCGTGAGTTGGGCCTCAGCCAACATCGTCACCAAAACCATCGGCAAAGTCAATCCATTGGCGCTCGTAGTATGGGGATCGTTAATCGCCGTGCCACCTTTATTATTGGCATCATTTTTGACCGAAGGCCCCGCTTCATGGACCAATGCAATCAGCCACTTCACCTGGATATCCGCTGGCGCGGTACTGTTTAATTCGTATCCAAATACGATCATCGGCTTTGGTATCTGGTCCGTCCTGATGCGCAAATACCCGACGGCCACTATCGCGCCATTTGCATTATTAGTGCCGGTAGTGGGAATGCTGAGCGCAACGCTGGTGTTAGACGAACCGTTGCAATGGTGGAAAATTGTGGCGGGATTACTCGTATTATGCGGACTGGCTTTGAATCAATTCGGCGCAAAACTCATGCTGATACTCAAACCAAACAAATAATGCTTAAGTGACGCCTATCAACAACAAACGATGCATCAAGCGGACTTGAACGGGCAAAAGTTGTACCGTTTTAGTGTTAATTACTTGCAGCCACTCAACATAATCGCAGGCGTTATTTCTTGCGTGGCATAAAAAAAGCGCACCGAAGTGCGCTTATCTTAAAAGGAAGCAAAAATTATTTTGCTTCCAATGTTTTATTGTAAGCTGCCACACCCGCCAAAATTTCTTCGCGCGCATCTTCTGGACCGCCCCAACCATCAATCTTGACCCATTTACCTTTTTCCAGATCTTTGTAATGCTCAAAGAAATGTTGAATCTGGTTCAGGCGCAATTCATTCATATCTTCAGGCTTTTGCCAATGCGTGTAGATACTCAACACTTTATCGACTGGCACGGCCAATAGCTTGGCATCCTGACCCGCTTCATCCGACATTTTCAGCACGCCGATAGGACGGCAGCGCACAACCACCCCAGGAAACAACGGGAAAGGTGTGATCACCAACACGTCAACTGGATCACCGTCATCCGACAAGGTTTGCGGAATATAGCCGTAGTTACACGGATAATGCATCGCCGTACCCATGAACCGATCAACAAAAATCGCGCCCGACTCTTTGTCGACTTCGTATTTGATTGGATCAGCATTCATTGGAATTTCAATGATCACATTGAAATCATTCGGCAAATCACGCCCTGAGGATACGTCGTTCAAGCTCATGTTGTCTCTCGTCTTGTAAGGATGGGTAAAATAATGAATGCGAAATTATAACGGTTCCAGACGCCATCATGCACTGCAACATTTAAAGAAGACGGCGAATCATTATCAAAATAATAATAATGTTACAATTTTGACCGCTTTCTAAGACCTTTTTACTATCCACAAATACAATGTGTTATGCGCACAACAATAGATTTAAAAAGAGTGCCTCACCACATGAAGTAATTGACGCTAAATGTGGTGAGCAATGCGGCATACATTACGCCACAAAATCCACCACGGCATTTAACACATCATCTTGCTGGTCCCGATGGGGTGAATGGCCACAATGCGCAAGGGCAACATACCGTGCATTCGGCACAGCCGCCACGATCAAATCGACTTGATTCATGCTGAAATACTCGTCCTCCACGCCTTGAATAACGAGTGTTGGCGCGTGAATATCCGCCAGGAATTGCTCGATATTCCAGTCTTGAAAAACCGGCGAGACCCATGTGTCGTACCAAGACCAAAAAACCTGATCAACATCTTTATGATGCCTTTGGAGTTTTAGACGAAAGTCAGTCGTTTCAAAGGCTTTTTTAGCCTTAACAATACCTGCAATCGCCTGCTGCTCGACATTCACGTGCGGCGCTTCCAGCACAATAGAGAGCACACGTTCGGGAAACAGCGCAGCAGCAATAATCGCCATTGATGCACCATCGCTATGACCGAATAAATGCGCCTGAGTCACGCCCAATGCATCCATCACCTGCGGTACCAATTTCGCTTCCTGCTCAATATAATCCGGCAGACGCTGGCCTAAAAGCCCATCAGAGTCACCATAACCCTGCCGCGACCATGCAATCACCTCGAGACCCGTAACACGCGCCAGTTCGACAGGGAAATTGCGCCAGATCGAAACTGATCCAAGCGCCTCATGCATGAGCATAATCGGTGGCTGCGAGCCGGGCCAGCGTTGATAAGCTAACCGTATGTTATGAATTTCAACGAAACCCTTTTCATCCATAATATCTTTCTTGAAGTTGTCCATGAACTTAACGAACGGTTAGTTGTATGTCAGTCTACAGTTCCTTTATCAGGCAACAGACCCATTTAGTGCCAATACTTCCTCTTGTGCTTTTTTCAGTAGAGATTGCGCCGTCTCCAAGACTTCCTGAATGGTAGATTTTTGAAGTTGGTCGTACTCGCTGTCAAATGCCATGGACAAAGCAGCGAGGACCGCAGAAGTACGACTGTGCAGAATCGTGAGACTGTCCAGGATATCGATCGTTTTTACGGTACGTGTTTGAGCGTTTGCAGACATGGCAACTTCCTTGGATAGTGTTTAATCCGCGCCCCGTTTCCAAGCGGGGTGGGCGGAAAATGGCAGGGTTGGAAAACCAGTATCCAAAGCAACCGGCAGGCCGAAGCCTCCCCACCATTACCGCCCAAAGAAGGCGTAACAGGGTTTTCGCACGAAAAAAAACGGCATTGCGCCGTTCGTACGCTTTGGATAAATCAGGTTTCCAATCCCGAATCCCTCTTTTTCAGAGACATTTTTAGTATCTAGTAGTTTTGGCGAACACGCAAGCGTTAAGGTTTATCCACCGCAGAAAACATGCTCCCACAAAGTTAATACGACAAAATGCAGCGAGGGCAGCTTTCCATAAAACTACTCATCATCTCGGCTTGGTAAGTTGGTAATTCAAGTGCACCTTCACCGTCGGCCATTCACCAGCAATAATGCTGTACACGCACGTATCACGCAAAGTACCGTTTGGCGAAATCTGATGGTGCCGCAAAATACCATCCAACTTAGCGCCCAGTCGCTCAATACCAGCACGGCTTTGCAGATTAAAGAAATGTGTACGAAATTCGACCGCGATGCAGTCCAGTTGTTCAAAAGCGTGCGTCAGCAACAGAAGCTTGCATTCAGTATTAAGCGGGCCGCGCTGGACCCGTTTGCGATACCAGGTTGAGCCGATTTCAAGACGTCGATTTGCCGAATCGATATGCATATAAGTCGTCATCCCAACTGCCTGACCGGTGGCGTTGTCGATAATCGCAAAGGGCAGCATCGCACCCTTCTCTTGCAGGTCGAGACGTCTGCTGATCTCCGCGTCCAATTTATCAGGCGTCGGGATCGCTGTGTACCACAAGTCCCAAAGCTCGCCATCTTTCACGGCCTCGATCAAATCATCTTTGTGTGCAGGCGACAACGGTACTAACGATCCGAATTGTCCGGTCAATGTTACTGGTTGCGTCAAGCTCATCTTCCTCTTTCTTTTAAAAATCACGACTACTTCGTTATGAAATGATAATTTTCCGCGTCAACGCGCAGGGAGAGAAACTTAACCGAAATCGCAGCCCCCCTTCCAAAAATGCAAATTGCAGCATCGCAGTACCTCGCACACACTGAATGCTTCGATTGAAACTATAAACTGCCATCATGACCTTCGATACCCCTGATCCTCTTTTATTGCAACAGTGGGTCGGAAATACGACAACTTCCGACGACCTTATCACGGTCGGCGCTGTCAACGCACTGGCTGCAATCCTTGACCGCCCGACTTTATTCGCCGCAGGTGCAGCTTTGCCGCCGTTATGGCACTGGATTTATTTCTGGTCAGTAGCGCCTCAGGCTGAACTGGGCAGTGACGGACATCCACAACGCGGCGGCTTTTTGCCGCCTGTGCCTTTGCCACGCCGCATGTGGGCTGGCGGTCGGCTGAAGTTCGGTCCCCCACTTCCGATCGGAGTCGTTGCAACCCGCTCCTCGCGTATACAAAACGTAACCGAAAAACGCGGCGCATCCGGCAATCTGGCTTTTGTAACCGTCCAGCATCAAGTTGCGCATGCAGGCCAAGTTTCTATTACCGAAGAGCACGATATTGTTTATCGTGCCATGCCAGAACGGGGCGCTGCCACTTCAGTGGCCAAGCTTGCGCCGACCGAAGCCGCATGGTCGCGCACCATCACGCCGGACCCAGTGCTTTTATTTCGTTACTCTGCACTCACTTTTAATGGTCATCGCATTCATTATGATCGCAGCTATGCGAGCGAGGTCGAGGGCTATCCCGGTCTGATCGTGCATGGTCCATTGATTGCTACGATGTTGGCCGATTTACTACAGCGCAATATGCCGGACGCGTCATTGGTCGCATTCAATTTTCGCGCAGTTGGTCCATTGTTCGACACCGAACCCTTCACCGTTTGTGGACAGCCAGACGCCGATGGCCGTACGGTGCGACTCTGGGCCAAAAACAATCGCGGCGAACTCGCCATGCAGGCGGAAGCAACACTTGGCGAACTTGCCGACGCAACAGTCAACCCATCATAAAGAACCAGAATGTCTACTCAAACCAATACTTACGAAGATATCCGCGATGCTGTGCGCGCTTTATGCAGCGAATTTTCGGGAGAGTATTTCCGCAAGATCGATGAAGCGCGAGGCTATCCAGAGGAATTTGTTAACGCGCTGACTAAGGCCGGTTGGCTGGCTGCGCTGATTCCGCAAGAATACGGTGGCTCTGGACTTGGCTTGACCGAAGCGTCCGTGATCATGGAAGAGATCAACCGTGCTGGCGGTAATTCTGGTGCCTGTCACGGTCAAATGTACAACATGGGCACGTTATTACGACACGGTTCGCCTAAGCAGAAAGAATTGTATCTGCCAAAAATTGCCAGCGGCGAATTACGCCTGCAATCGATGGCCGTAACAGAGCCAACCACCGGCACAGACACCACCAAAATCACCACCACGGCAGTACGCAAGGGCGACCGCTATGTCGTCAATGGCCAAAAAGTATGGATTTCACGGGTCCAGCATTCGGACTTAATGATCTTGCTGGCCCGCACCACGCCGCTAGCCGAGGTGAAGAAAAAATCGGAAGGCATGTCGATCTTCGTGGTTGACCTGCGTGAAGCCATCGGTAATGGCCTGACAGTGCGCCCTATCCTGAATATGGTGAACCACGAAACCAACGAATTATTCTTTGAAAACCTCGAAATTCCAGTCGAAAATTTGATCGGTGAAGAAGGCAAAGGCTTCAAATATATTCTGGATGGCCTGAACGCAGAACGCACGCTGATCGCCGCCGAATGTATCGGTGATGGCTACTGGTTTATCGACAAGGTGACAAAATACGTTAATGAACGCATTGTATTTGGTCGTCCAATCGGACAAAACCAAGGCGTGCAGTTCCCTATCGCAAAAGCCTATGTCAATCTGGAAGCGGCAAACCTGATGCGCTACAAAGCGTGCGAATTGTTCGACGCGCACTTGCCCTGCGGCACGGAGGCGAACATGGCCAAAATGCTGGCGGCCGATGCTTCATGGGAAGCCGCCAATGCATGCCTTCAATTCCATGGCGGATTTGGTTTTGCGTGCGAGTACGACATTGAGCGCAAATTCCGCGAGACCCGCCTGTATCAGGTCGCGCCAATCTCGACCAATTTAATCCTATCCTACGTTGCTGAGCATGTGCTCGGCATGCCCCGTTCATTCTAATTGGAGAGTTCCATGCGTCCATTGGATGGCATTACCGTAATCACACTTGAACAGGCAATTGCCGCGCCGTTTTGTACTCGCCAACTGGCCGACCTCGGCGCACGCGTCATCAAGGTCGAGCGACCAGGCGTTGGTGACTTTGCACGCGCTTATGACGAACGCGTACACGGATTGGCCTCGCACTTCGTATGGACCAATCGGTCCAAAGAAAGTCTGACGCTTGACGTCAAGCATCTGGAAGCCGACAGCATTTTGACCAAGTTACTCGAAACCGCGGACGTGTTTGTACAAAACCTGGCCCCGGGAGCCGCCGCACGACTTGGCCTATCATATGAAGCATTGCACGAAAAATTTCCACGCCTGATCGTCTGCGACATCTCCGGCTACGGCGCAGATGGTCCGTATCGCGATAAGAAGGCCTACGACCTGATGATACAGAGCGAGTCCGGATTTCTATCGATCACCGGCTCACCCGATGAACCGGCCAAAGCAGGATGCTCGATAGCGGATATCGCTGCGGGCATGTATGCGTACTCCAACATCCTTGCGGCACTCATCCAGCGTGGCAAAACCGGTCAGGGTTGCAACATTGACGTATCGATGCTTGAAAGCATGGTCGAGTGGATGAACTATCCGCTGTACTACGCCATCGATGGCGCATCGCCACCACCACGCGCCGGAGCCGCGCACGCGACAATTTATCCTTACGGACCATTCCTCGCTGGTGACGGCAAGGTTGTCATGCTTGGCCTTCAGAATGAACGCGAATGGGCGCTATTTTGCGACAAAGTGTTGCAACAACCGGCATTGACCAGCGACCCGCGTTTCTCTTCAAACTCTGCGCGTACGGCAGCGCGAGAAGCATTACGCACAATCATTATTGATGCCTTCTCCACCCTGAGTTCAGCCCAAGTGATTGAACGTCTTGAATCAGCGCAGATTGCCAACGCGCAAATGAACGACATGCACGATATATGGGAACACGCACAATTAAAGGCACGTCAGCGCTGGGTAGAAGTCGACACACCCGTCGGAAAAATTCCCGCTCTACTACCGCCCGGCATACCCAATACCTACACGCCGCGCATGGATGCTGTTCCTGGATTAGGTCAACATACTGATGCCATCCTGAACCAAATCGGCTATGACAACGACGCTATCGTCGCTCTGCGTGCACAGCACGCTATCTAATAAGAATATACAATTCGCCATGACTGATCACGCTAGCCAGACCTTAGCAAACTTCGCCGCCACTTTGCGTTTTGAAGACATCCCCGAAGCAGTCGTAAGACGCGCCGAAGACCTGATGCTCGACTGGTTCGGCTCCGCTTTGGCCGGCAAGAACGGCAGGCCGGTAAAAACGATTGAATGGTTTGCAACCCAGATGGGCCCGGCCACCGGCACCTCCGAAATTCTCATCTCGCGCCGTCAAACCACACCGTTATTTGCGGCAATGGTCAACGCCGCCTCCTCCCATTTTGCAGAACAGGACGATGTTCATAACGGCTCGGTATTTCACCCCGCCGCCGTCGTTTTTCCCGCAGTGCTGGCGGTGGCGCAATCACTCGGCAGCAGTGGACGCGAGCTGATTACCGCTGCCGTCGCAGGTTACGAAGTCGGCATCAGGGTCGGTGAATTTCTTGGCCGCTCGCATTACCGGATATTTCATACCACCGGAACCGCCGGAACAATCGCCGCTGCCGCAGCGGTCGGACATTTATTAAAACTGACGCCTGAGCAGATGCTGCACGCATTCGGGTCAGCTGGCACACAAAGCGCAGGATTGTGGGAATTCCTGCGCGACGCGGCCGACTCGAAGCAATTACATACGGCTAAAGCAGCTGGCGACGGATTGATGTCTGCCTACCTCGCCAGCGAAGGATTTACTGGCGCAAGACGGATTCTTGAAGGCGCGCAAGGCATGGGAGCTGGCATGTCGACCGATGCCGATCCAGCGAAGCTGACCGATCGTTTGGGCGAGCGCTGGACATTAGCGGAGACGTCATTTAAGTTTCACTCATCTTGCCGCCATACACACCCTGCGGCCGATGCGTTGTTGGCAGTGGTCACGCAACATGACCTCGCCCCTGATCAGATAGCCCGCGTAGTCACGCATGTGCATCAGGGCGCTATTGATGTTCTTGGTCCAGTGGTCAATCCGCAGACGGTGCATCAGGCAAAGTTTTCGATGGGGACGGTGCTTGGGTTGATTGCGCAGTTCCGCTGTGCGGGGTTGAGGGAATTTGAGTCGTTTTATAACGATGCGCGAGTTGCTGCATTTTGCGATAAGGTGAGTATGAAGCTGGATGAGGAAGTGGATGGTGCTTATCCCGCGCGCTGGATTGGTAAGGTAACGGTTGAGACGGTTGATGGGCGGACGTTGCAGGGTCGGGTGGATGAGCCTAAGGGTGATCCGGGGAATACTTTGACGCGTGAGGAATTGGAGTTGAAAGCGTTGCGGTTGGCGGAGTTTAGTGGGGCTGCTAGCACGGCTGAGATGCAAGTGGTGTTTGGGAGGATTTGGGGAATTTTGGGATGTGGGAAAGTGGAGAGGTTGTTGGGATAAAGATGCGGTTGCGTTTATAGGCGTTGGGTCTTCGTTAATTAACATGGTTTGGTGCTCCGTGAAGGCTGGTCGGGGCTACCCATATGCGCTAACCAGAACCAATAGCTGTTAACATTTGGAAATTGAAATAAATCTCCAAAATAAAGAATGCAAACAAACTGTTACAACACAGTGAGTGAAGACTGGTCGAAGATAGTTGCTTTGCTTCCTGATGGTTGGGAAGATAAGGCACGGACGTTGGGCGCCTTAAAGTATGGTCGGCAATTTTCTGGGCCGGATAATTTATTGCGCGTGTTGCTGATGTATTTCAGTGATGGTTACTCGATGCGTGAAACGGTGGCGCGTGCTCGGGTTGGCAACCTGGCGAATATCTCAGATGTTGGCTTGCTCAAGCGGATCAATAAATCGGGGGAATAGTTACGCTGGATGACGGAACGCTTAAGCAAAGAGAGGCCGATGGAGGGCATGAATTGCTCTGCCTTGGCAGGAAGGCGGATCTTGGCGGTGGATGGCAGCGCGATTCGGGGGCCGAGTGCAATTACGTCGAGCTGGCGCTTACATTATGCGCTCGATATCGGGACCTTAGCCTGTCATGAGATGGAAATTACAGACGGCAAAGTAGGTGAATCATTAAGCCGGTTTGCGGTACAAAAAGAGGACGTCATCGTAGCTGACCGTGGCTTTGCTAACCGGCGTGGTGTCAATCACGTGCTGGATCGAGCGGGTGATATTCTGGTGCGGATGAATCTGTCAAGCCTGCCCTTACAAGATGAGGCAGGCCAACCCTTTGTCCAGCTGGCGCATTTAACTTCTTTGAAGATGGTACAAAGCGGAGAATGGCCAGCGACGATGCAAGGTCAAGGTACCAATGAAAGCATAGCGGTACGTGTGTGCGCCTATCGGAAGAATGAAATACAGCGTGCCGAGAGCGAACGGAAGTACTACCAATACCTCAACAAAAAGCAGCAGAAATTCCAGGCTGATACTGTGGCGGCAACAGGTTATGTAGTGCTCTTGACGCGTTTGAAGGGCCCGAATGCCGAGGCCATACTGGCGTTATACCGGCATCGCTGGCAGATTGAACTGGCGTTCAAAAGAATGAAGTCGTTGCTGGGATTGGGTCATTTAAAAAAGAAGGATGCCGAGGGTGCTAAGGGTGCTAAGGCTTGGCTTCAGGGGAAATTATTGGTTGCATGTCTGATCGAGTGGTTGATTGCATTGGACGATCATTTTTCCCCTCTCGGCCCTACGCAGCACGAAGAAAAAAGTTATGAAACATCGCTGCCGGTGGCGTGAAATGGCGTTGGTGCATTGGCTGCTCAGCGCCACCGTCAATCCCCGTTTGTCGTTGTTTGCTTGTATTGAACGGTGGGGAGAAGTCAGCCGATTTTTTTTTGCGTGAGCCCCCGCGAAAGAAACGTCAATATCAGCAGGATCAATTTAGGAAGGGTAAATTTGGTTAGCGCATATGGAGCCACCCCCGACAAGCATCCACGGAGCACAAACCGTTTAATTAACGAAGGCCGAAGTTTACCACCTTGTGTTGCCTTTGAAGTGGCTTTTAACCTACATAGACAGTTAAACGAATAAGCCCAAGCAAAAAACAAAAAAACCAACACCTACCACCAAAACAAAATCACAAATAATTCATCAACGAAATTTTCTGTATTTTCATAAAAGCCAACTGCGTTGCCTGTAAAGAAACCTGCCGCTGCGCCAACTCCACACTAGCCTTAACCACATCCAAATCCTGCAAATCCGACAAATAACTCTGATCCGAAATATTACGCGCCGAACCGCTATTATCCAAAGCATCCACCTCATTCAACCGCGACCCAACCGACGCAGAAACCGTCAACACATTATCCAAAGAATTCGCCAATTTAACATTCACAGTACTCAGTGAATTCAACAACTGCGTACGATCAGCAGATGTCCCATTATCGATCGGCTTACGTAGCGCTGAAATCACGTCCCCAAGTGCCGAAAAAATATCGCTACCCGCATTTTTTGCAGTAGAAACATTCATCTTATCGCCATCTGCAGGCGTCCCGCTCACACTGATTTGCACACCACCAAACGTAATTGGCGCACCATCAACAAATGTGCCGGTTGCGACTTCTTCAGGAGGCTTGGCGATAGTTGTGACCGTATATTTTCCAGCACTAAAACTAATCGAAAAATCTTTACCAAAGTTCACATCTGTCGCATCAGTCACAGCACTTGAACCAAACACAGCCGTACCGTTATTGCTTGCAGGTGACGAAGTGACATAACGCGCAGCACCCTGGACTGATTGAAAAATTGAGCGACCGTCATCAGTAGCTGCCATCTGGCGCGAAGCATCAACCTGCATCAAGCGCTGTCCCTGATCACCGACAAAGGCAACCGCTCCGTCGGCTTGCTTAACAAACGGTGGCGTACCGCTTTGAAATCCGGCAAATATAAACTGCCCATTACCATCAGCAGTATTCGCTAATCCTAGCAACTGATCGTAATTGCTTTGCAACGTGGTCGCGATAGATGCGCGATCGGAATCTGACAGAGAACCATTACCACCCTGCACTACTAACGACTTGATATTGTTATAAATATTCGTGACGCTGTCGAGAATATTTCCTTCTAGCGACAAGGTTTGTTTGACTTGATTTCGGCTGCTGGCGTATTGTCCATTAAGCGATATCGCCTGCGCCGTAGCCAATGCACGAGTCGCTGCAATTGGATCATCGGAAGGAGCC
Organism: Glaciimonas sp. Gout2; assembly: GCF_035018905.1. Taxonomy (NCBI): domain Bacteria; kingdom Pseudomonadati; phylum Pseudomonadota; class Betaproteobacteria; order Burkholderiales; family Oxalobacteraceae; genus Glaciimonas; species Glaciimonas sp. Gout2. The sequence goes on from NZ_JASJXA010000030.1 coordinate 20,867, forward strand.
AGTATTTTGGTGTTAGCACCGATTTGCTGTTGTACGCGTAGCAAATTGGCCTGCTGTGTACTCATTGCGGCCTGGCTTTGCTCATAAAACGATTGGGTACTAATGCGCATCAAATTCTCCTGATGAATGATAGAGCGGTGGCGATGTACAATAAAAGTCGCACCGTTCTGAGTAACATTTCAATATTATTTAATTTTTTGGAGAGGACGATCGCTCAGGTATGAATCCCCAATACGGCATCAAACATCGTTGACGCCGTCTGAATCACTTTTGCATTCGCTTGATACATCTGCTGAAACATTAAGAGATTCGCGGTTTCTTCATCTTGATTGACACCCGATACCGACTGCTGTGCAGCTTTGATTTGCGCGGTCAGACTGGTTTGGGCGGTACTCGCTATTTGTACTTGTCTGGTCTTGTTACCCACCGAACTTACCAGTTGAGAGTATGAATCGTTAAAACTAGCCGTTCCGGCATTCATCGTTTTTTTACTTTGTAAAGCGCCTAACAACAACGCATTACTACCATCAGATACGCCACTGGAATTTGGCTTAAGGGTAAACTGATCGCCGGTAGAAGGCGATCCGGTAATAGAAATCGAAACACCGTCAAAACGCATCTTTGCGCCAGCTGTATACGGCACGGGCGTACCCGGATTATAGATTTGAGTTGTGCCATCAGCCGAGGTCACACTCACACTGGCATTTGACGGAAATCCTGTCAGGGTATTTGTTGCCTTGTCGTAAGTAAGTGTTGTTGTTCCCGTAAGCGGAGCATTTAAATAAGCTGCATCAATCACGGGCGCGCTGATAACACCAGTACCTTGATTGCCAGCAACGTTACCGGTCAGAACTGGATTTGCCGCGGCCAATTTAGCTGGGTCGGTCGCGATCACGCTCAAGTCACGCCCACCGTTGCGCGTGGGTTGAATGAGAAAAGAATCGCCAGACTGTGCCTTACCGCTTCCTATCGCCATCGTGACACCGTCAAATGTGACGGGAAAATCTGCATCGCTGTAAGTGTTAATTACCTTGTTATCAGACAGCCTGGTTAGTGAATACGCCAGAGCGCCGGGAGCGCCGCTAACAGTCAGCGTGTAGTCGCTGGTAGTCAGTTGTCCAACATCCGAAAAAGTCGGGGCCAGTTTCATGTCACCCTTATTACGATCATTCGAGATCGCTGAAGGACTGGCCTGTGAAAAGAAATCCTGCCCCAATGCACCAGACAAATCCACGCCCAACTTGTGTTGCGCATTGAATGTATCTGCTAACGAAATAGCGATTCGTCCAAGGGAATTTTGTGCATCGCCTAATGCCTCATTACGAAACTGTAATAAACCACCAAGTGAACCACCGGTCAGCACGCTATCCTGCATTTCAACCGGTTTGCCATTGGCATTGATGACCGCCACCGCAGAACGACTCGGGTCGGCAGCGGAGTTCACCACTTGTAAGGTTGATGCTTTAGCGCCGAGTACCAATGTTTGTCCGTTGCCGATAAATACGTTGTACTGACCACCATCTTGCACCACAACCTTGGTCGCTACCAGCTTACCCAAATCACTCACCATTTGATCACGCTGATCCAACAAATCATTCGGTGCCTGTGTGCCATCAACGCCACCGACCAAGGTGATCTGCTTATTGATATTAGCGATCTGATCCGCCAAGGTGTTAATCTGATCAACGTTCCCACTGATTTGCTGATTTACGCCACTATTCATATCGTTTAGTTGCAAACTCATCGAGCGATACTGATTGGCGACGGCTTGTGCCGCACTCACCATTTGCTGACGCGCTGCCGGATCAGACGGGGTATTAGCAACACCCTGAACACTGGTAAAGAACGTCTGCATTAACGGTGCCAGACCAGCAGTCTGGTTAGCCAGCAGATTGTCAATCTGACTCACCTGCGAAAAGAAGGTCGATAGGGCCTCATTAGTCCCCTGCGCCTGGTTCAGTTGGGAGGTCAGGTATTGATCATAGCTGCGAACGACGTTGGTGACTGCCGCGCCATTCCCAAAAAAACCAACACTAGGCGCATAAGTCCCACCACCCGAACCGACAACAGCGGTCTGGCGACTATAGCCGGGAGTCGCAAAATTAGCCGAATTATGTCCCGCGGTGAGCAGCGATGCTTGCGCTGCATTCAAACCGCTTAAACCGATATAAAACATACTATTCGACATAATTCCATCCTGAAAAAATCAAGTAACTGCTTTGAGTACACAACTTATATTGGATATAACGGCTGTTGCGGCAAATACCTGAAGGCCAGAAACAGCATTATTTTGCTTAATCTGTGTTGCGTGATCGTTGCTGCCATCGCTTGGTTGCAGCAAACGTTGAACACTGGCGGCCATGCATTACTTTTACAAATGCCCGAACGTCCAAAATTGAATCAACTTATCTGCTGCATAATACGGACCAGTTTATCCCCGTATTGCGGATCTGTCGCATATCCCGCGCGCTGTAATCCATATGCTGCGGCTGCAGGATCACGTGTTGCCAATACATTCGCGTAGCGTGGATTACTCGCCAAAAAATTGGCGTAATCCGTAAATGCTTCCTGGTACGATCCATAAGCCCGAAACGTCGCGCGGGTATGTTGGGCCGCGCCATTAACGTATTCAGTAGTAGCAGCTTCTACCACTGGACCCGTCCAGTTTTTACCGGCTTTGATACCGAATAAGTTGTAGCTTTGCGTACCGTCGTCAGCTTTGACTTCACGCCGCCCCCAACCCGACTCCAATGCCGCCTGCGCCAGAATCAATTGCGATGGCAGGCCTGTGGCTTGACTGGCAGCCTGCGCTGGCACCGCCATATTACTGACAAATTGTTGAATGGTTGCTTGTGAGGTGCTGCCCGCATTCGCCGGACGAGCTGATTTGCCCGACGCGGCCTCATAAAAGGACAAATTGGGTATAGCGACCGCTTGCTGCAATCCGAGTTGAGATAACTGTTGCGCATCTTGCAGCAAATAGAGAGATTGCTTTGGCGATAATGGCATGAGCGGAGCTGGTCCGGTCTGATTCTGCGACCCATCCGGTGGCTGCGCACGCTGATTTGCGTCTCGCGTCAGTTGAGCAGCCATGGCCTCAGCCAGACCAAGTCCACGACCTGATAAATTCTGGGACAATTGTTGATCCAGCATTGAGGTGTAAGTTTTTGTTTGCTGGCTATCGAACGGTCCATCGGAGGGTGTCGCGTCACGCATGCTCTTCAACACCATCTGCATGAACATTGCCTCAAACTGACGCGATACCTGCTTGATGCCTTCGGCTGGTGAATTCTTGTTAGTCCGGCGTAAGACGTCCACGCCCTGCACATCAAGCGCAAAGCGTTGATCCAGATCGCCACTGCGATTACCGGGGATGGCCGGACTGGTAGCGTTGGCTGCTGTGGAACCGATGGGAAGATTACCTGGAGATGCAAGGACGTTCATATCGCCTTCAATATTCGTTCACTAAATAACTTCCAACTCGGCACGTAATGCACCAGCCGCTTTCATTGCCTGCAAAATCGATACCAAATCCTGTGGATTAGCACCCAATGTATTTAAACCGCGCACCACGTCCGCCAGCGATGCGCCGCCACGAACGACTTGTAAAGCGCCACCGCCTTGATTTAATTCAATTTGCGAGGTTTGTGCGACAACGGTATTGCCTCCGGCAAAGGCATTCGGTTGACTGATCACTGGCTGCGTGTTGATCACGACCGATAAGTTGCCGTGTGCGACGGCGCAATCAAGTACCCGTACAGTTTGATTCATCACCACCGATCCAGTACGCGCGTTGATGACAACTTTGGCCGGCGCTTTAGCCGGCGTGACATCAATATCTTCAATCTGGGCTAAAAAGCCAACTCGCTCTTCAGGTTGCGTCGGACCGAGAACGCGAATCACCCGTGCGTTCAGCGCCTGCGCAGTGCCCTCACCAAAAGTGCGATTGATCGCATTTACCGTTTTTTGCGCAGTGCCGAAATCTGAAACGTTCAGCTCCAGTATGAACGTTCCGGCTTCACCGATCGGCGACACTACCGCCCGCTCGATAACCGCGCCCGAGGGAATCCGACCAGACCCAAGTTGATTCACCTGCACTCTGCTGCCATTGGCGGACGCACCAGCCCCGCCGACCACCATATTGCCTTGCGCTACCGCGTAGACCATGCCATCAGCACCTTTCAAAGGCGTCATTAACAAAGTGCCTCCGCGCAGGCTCTTGGCATTGCCCAGCGACGACACGGTGACATCGATATTCTGACCGGGCTGGGCGAATGAAGGCAGACTCGCCGTTACCATGACTGCCGCAACATTTTTTAGCTGCATATTATTGCCCGCAGTGACCGAAATCCCCAATTGCGACAACATATTGCTTAGGCTCTGCGTAGTAAATGGCGTTTGCTGCGTTTGATCGCCTGTGCCATCCAGGCCAACCATCAATCCGTAACCAATCAACGGATTGTCACGAACGCCTTGAATGTTAACAAGTTCTTTCAAGCGCTCTGCTTGTGCTGGCAGTGGACTGAGGAATGCACAGAAAAGAATGCTGACAAATAAAGCCGCACAAGTCTTACTCACGCGCATTAGAATCGGTAAGGAACAGTAGTCGGTAAGCTGCTTAGGATACATATTGGGAGCGCTAACTCAGAACGGTAAGACATTGAGGAAGAAACGTTGCAGCCATCCCATGTTCTGCGCTTCGTCGATATAGCCCTTTGCACTATATTCAATACGTGCATCAGCGACTTGATTGGACGATACCGTATTGCTGCCAGTAACGGTACGCGGATTGACTACGCCAGAAAAACGGATGAACTCAGTCCCTTGATTAATCATCATTTGCTTCTCGCCGCTGACTATTAAATTGCCATTACCCAGGACTTCAGTCACGGTCACCGTAATTACACCGTTGAAGGTATTGGCCGCATTAGCACCGCCCTTCGCCACCAATGCACTCTTTCCATCGGCTCCGGCATCAAGACCACCGAACAAGCCACCAAATAGTTTGGGAACTGCAGTGATCGCGGAACTAGCGCTACCGGTACGACTGGCATTGGTACCGGAATTCTTTGTGGCATTGACGTTTTCATTGACAACAATCGTCAAAATATCGCCGACATTACGCGGTCTTCTGTCTTCGAATAAAGCTTGTGATCCGTAGCCGGATTGAAAAATAGAGCCATTCACTGGCGCTACCGGACGGACTTCGGCACGTGCAGACATCGGCTGTTGTATCAACGGCTCACGCGGGATTTGCGCACAACCAGCCAATTGCGCAGTAAGTAGAACGATTACACCCGCCAACCTGATGTGCAAATTGCTATGCTTATCAGTGCAGTTGTGCGTATTTTTCGCCTCGCAGGCAATCTCACGCGTACGGCTATATTTTCCTGCCAACCGATCCAGACCAGCGTTAACCACTTCCATCATCACAACTGCGTCAGTTTTTGTAACATTTGATCTGATGTAGTCACGGCCTTGCTATTGATTTCATATGAGCGCTGAGTCTGAATCATGTTTACCAGCTCTTCCACCACGTTGACGTTGGAGCCTTCAACGTATCCCTGACTGAGCGTTCCACCGCCATTTTGGGCCGGCGCGGTTTGATTAGGACCTCCAGAAGCATCGGTTTCAATGTACAAATTTTCGCCCTGACTTTGTAAGCCGGTCGGATTCAGAAATGTCGCTAACTGGATTTGTCCCACCTGTACAGCAGCGGTGTTGCCCGGTTGCGTGACCGAAACAGTGCCGTCACGACCAATCGACATACTAGTAGCGTTTTGCGGCAAAATAATTGCTGGTTGCATCGGAAAACCGCTGGCTGTTACCAATTGACCGTTCTGGTCAGTTTGAAACGAGCCATCGCGGGTATAAGCTGTTGTACCGTCTGGCATCAAGACCTGAAAAAAGCCATCGCCGTTGATCGCGATATCCTTAGCGTTATCGGTCTTGGTCGGATTGCCCTGCGTATGGATTCTTTCAGTGGCCACCACACGCACACCGGAGCCGACCTGCAAACCCGACGGCATGCGCGTCTGATCCGACGTCTGTCCACCCGCCTGGCGCAGGTTTTGATACATCAGATCTTCAAATACAGCACGACTACGTTTAAATCCTGTAGTGCTGACGTTGGCAAGATTGTTGGAAATGACGTCGAGGTTGGTCTGTTGAGCGTCAAGACCGGTTTTAGCAATCGAAAGGGAACGCAACATCTAAAACTCCTGCAAGGTGGCCGAAGCCGTAATCAAATATTCTCGGGAAAGACTGGCTAGCTAGTCACCGGAACTGTGAAATGTTCAATCCAGATCGGAACAATCAAACGTGGCAAAATTGCATAACTATTCAGCCTGTATTCAAGCGAAACGATGAGACTCAGATTCAGCTTAAGCCTCAACCACAACTCAACCTCAACTCATGCTCAGCAATTGATTGGCATGTTGATCGTTCGTATCGGCGCTCTGCACTACTTTCATCTGCATCTCAAACTGTCGTGCATTGTTGATCATGTCAACCATCACTTCGACCGGATTCACGTTGCTGCCTTCTATCGCACCCGAGGTAACAGTTACCGTTGGATCAGCTTCTGCGGCAGCCATCCCGTCACGCATACGAAACAAGCCATCATCGCCGCGCACTAAATCTGCGTTGGATGGCTTAACCAATTTCAACCGACCAACTCCCGCTGCGCCAGTGATCGGATCGCCCGCCCCCATAGCGGTAATCAATCCATCTTTGGTAATGCTGACAGTCGAACCCGGTGGCACGACCAGCGGACCGGCGTCGCCGATCACAGGTCGTTGATCCATGGTAGTCAATTCACCGCCAGCGCCAACCTGAAGATTGCCGACGCGTGTATACGCCTCCCCGCCATCGGATGCTTGTACTGCTAACCAGCCATTGCCATTGATGGCGACGTCCAATGCGCGACCAGTTTCTGTAATCGGACCATTGCGCATATCGGCTCCAGGCGTTGATGCCACTACAAACGACCTGGTTGCCGCACCTTCGCCGACTACCGGCACCGCGCGGAAGTTGTTGAGTTGCGCCCGAAAACCGGCAGTTGAGACGTTCGCCATATTGTTCGCTATGGAAGCTTGTTGCTCCATAGTTTGCTTGGCGCCGCTCATGGCGACATAAATCATCCGATCCATGATGCACTCTCTTTACATTGCGCTGCGCGGAGTTCATCAGACCAGTGATGACAGCATGAATCAAACGTCAGCAGGTGTAGTGATGGCAACTTCATTAGCGCATGCTCACCAAGGTCTGCATGACCTGATCTTGCGTCTTGACTGTTTGTGCATTGGCTTGATATGTGCGCTGTGCAATGATCATATTCACCAGCTCGCTAGTCAAGTCAACATTAGATGCTTCCAGCGCGCCGGAACGTAATGCTCCTACTTTGCTACCGACACCTGGCGCGCCAGTCAGCGGCTGACCGGAGGCAGCAGTTTCCGAATAGCCATTGTCGCCAGTAGGCACCAAGCCATCAGGGTTGGCAAATGCGCTCAATACGATTTGCCCCAGTGACTTGGTTTGCTCATTTGAATATTTGCCGGTAACCGTACCGTCCGGATTAATCGCAAAAGCGGTCAACGTACCCGAAGTGTAGCCATTTTGATTCTGGTTTTTGGCCTCACTGACATTCCCAAACTGACTAGTGCTAGTGATATCCATGCTGAACGCTAATGGGGTTGACCCGTTACCGAAATCCAGACCTGCAAAATTTATTTTCCCACCAGCCGGGCTAGTCGGTTGGCCCGCTGCATCAACGGCTAGTTTTCCGTTAGTGTCAAAGGCAATGGCACTCAGTGCGGCACCACCGCTTGATGGCTTGGTCGCATCAGTGGCGTCAGGCGCCACTTTTGCACCGTTAGCATCTAGCGGCCAGCCGTCGGCCGTGGCGTACATACTCCACGCGTTAGCACCAGTTTTAACAAAATAGGTTGAAATTTCGTGTGAGTTACCGAGCGAATCAAACACCGTTGTCGCATTGGGATAGTTGTAAGTCGTCGAATCCGTAGCGTCGAATGGTGTTTTGATCGGGACCGCACTGCGCGAATCCAAATTGAATTGCGACACAATAGCGGTAGTCGATTTTGGTGCCATGGCAACTTGCGGTAACTGTAGCGCCGTTGGATTGCCACCACTCAAAGTACCGCTGGCGGTGACAGGATAGCCAGTCAGACGCAGACCGCTTGCGCTGACGATATAGTTATCTTTATCCACATTGAACTGGCCATTGCGTGAATAGGATATTTCGCCACTAGGACTAGCCAGACGAAAAAATCCATCCCCGCCCGTGATCGCCATATCGAGTGCTCGTGTGCTGGTCTGAACTGCACCTTGCGTGAAATTTTGCGTAATACCGGCAACATGCGTCCCCAGACCGACCCGTGAACCTGCATAGACATCAGCGAACAAAACACTACCTGTCTTAAATCCAACGGTCCCCGAGTTGGCAACGTTATTGCCGATAACATCGAGATTATTAGATGCGGCATTTAAGCCGCTTACTCCCTGTGCAAAACCCATTGTGTTTCCTTTTCGGATTGATTGTAAACAACCTAATTTTTTACCATCGCTAACCCGGCGTTATGCCATGAACCACGATGAAGATGGTGACAGACCCAATTACAAAATCAACTTAACATCACTCAAACTGACTTTGGCTGGCTTGCCCACATCTAGCGAAACCGACCCGCCGCTCTGCACAACGCTGGCCACATTCTCGTACGTGAGCGTATTTGCTGCGACTTTGTCGACCCCAGAAGTACCTGCAACACTGATCGTGTAATTGCCATCCGCCAATTCCGTTCCGGCATCGCTCTTGCCATCCCACACCATATTGGTAACTCCCATTGGCTGCGCGCCAAGATCAAAGGTACGCACGACATCACCTTTGGCATTGGTCACGCTGACACTGACCTTATCGGCAGAGCCCAGCATTTCTACGCCAAATTTAGTATCGCTACCGCTTACATATTTGATGTCTTGACCCGGTACCAACACCGTCCGACCGATCAACGACGCCGCTTGTAGCGCCTGGTTGGCCCCACTTTGATTCACCAGCGAATCCAGCGTCGCATTGAGTTTTTCGATCCCACTGACGGTGCTCATCTGGGCTAATTGCGAGGTAAGCTGGGCATTGTCGAGCGGATTAAGTGGGTCCTGATTATTCAATTGCGTGACGAGTAATTTAAGAAAGCGTTGTTCACTGTCAGCGGTCGATGTACCGTTTAGCGATGCCGTTGCAGAAGACTGAGCGTCGAGTGAATTTGTTGCGGTAATTGCCATAAATTTTTCCTGAATCGAACGAAGAAGAAAGCACCGCGTAAAAAACGCGTAATGCACTATTCTGAGTTGCGTGAGCTGGGCTAAATAGTCCTGTTCTAAATAAGCTGATAGTAAGTAATCTGGTATTACGTGATGAGCTCGCTTCAAGTGATATCTCGCTATTGCTTTATTGGCCGATCGTCAGGGTTTTTAGCATCATGGTCTTTGCGGTATTCAAGACTTCCACGTTCGCTTGATAGGACCGCGATGCCGACATCATATTGACCATTTCCTCGACCACATTGACGTTCGGCATTGTGACGTAACCATCTGCGGCGGCCATTGGATTTTTAGGGTCGTACACCATCCGCATGGGCGACTGATCCTCCACTACACCTGCAACTTTGACGCCACCGATATCGCTTTGATTCGATGATGCGACTTCAAACATGACTTGCTTGGCCCGGTAAGGTTTACCGTCGGGGCCGCTCACGCTATCGGCATTGGCAAGATTGCTGGCGGTGACGTTCATACGTTGCGATTGCGCGCTCATGGCAGAACCAGCAACATCGAAAATACTCATGGAAACATTCGACGGCATGTGCTTATCCTTTCGTAACTAGGTGCTGACATCTCTATGTCAGTTTATGACTTCGGCCATTTGCCGACCGTCTTATTGGCACTTCCAATAAGACATTACTGCACCGCCGATAGCATTGATTTAATTTGCGCACTAATCACGGTCAGACTAGATTCGTAGTGCAACGCGTTATCAGCAAAATTGACACGCTCAACATCCATTTCTACTGTATTGCCATCGATACTGGATTGGGTGGGAATCCGATACAGTAAATCTGTATCGTTGCTAAGCGTTTGCTCACCTGCCAAATGCCGGGAAGAAGTCGTTGTCATAGAAAGCGATTCAGATTGCCGTCCACGCTCAACTGCCTGCGTCAACGTGCTGCTGAAATCGAAATCGCGCGCTTTGTAATTAGGCGTGTCTGCATGGGCGATATTGACCGACAAAACCTCTTGCCGCCGAGCGCGCAAATTGAGCGCCTCCTGCTGAAACCGAAGTGCATTATCAAGTCTGTCGACCATGTTTCCATCCTATAAATTAACCGCCCTGCCTACATCCCGAGTGCATTCCGATCTTGGCTATCCAAGTAAACCAACCGCGATAAGATCGCGTAATTTTCCTAGACCTTTTGATGAAAACAATTATAGGTAGCGCGACGCCATCCCAATCGCTAGAACAAGAAGAGAATGTCAATCCAATTCACACTTTGCAGGGACCAATGCATTTGTCCGTGCATGCGTTTTAGATCGTAGGTAAGCCCGATTACCCAAACAAGACTGCGATCACTTGCCTCTTCAACGGTTGGTGCGAATCGAATATTCCGTAAAATCAAGGCAACTGACTGGTGCGCCAGTGATCACCGATCCAAAATCGGCAAAAGTGCCGTTTTCACCGGCGTGCGCACCACCATCAACAGATGATTTAATCAAATATATTACCCAGAGCGAGGCTGCATCAATGCACCTGCATCGACAAAATCGACGGCAATCACGATCATTCCGCACGCAGCTTTGCGTCCTTTTACGCTTTAGCGTGGACCTGCTAGCTGCTGTCATGAGTATGCTTCTGGTTGCGAATCACTCTTACGCTAGTACACAAAGAGCTACGCCGCTTAGCGGTAATGCGCTGCCGATCATTAAGGCATTTTTGTTAAATCAGGCTGCTGGGCTGCCCGGAAAAATTGTTATTACAGTCGATACCCCGATGTCCGGCGCATTGCCGCCGTGCGATGCGCCCGAGCCATTTTTACCAAGCGGCGCAAAAGTATGGGGCCGCGTATCCGTAGGCATCCGCTGTAATGGTGTCTTACCCGTCGCCGCGACGTCGATCAATGCGCCCGCTCCTCAAGCGCAACAGGCGTGGACACGCTACGTGCCGGCCTATGTCGCAGTCATCGCCAATTATGTTGTCGCAACCCGTGCGATCAATGCGGGGGAAACATTGCGCGCTGGTGACTTCAGTTTGCACGAAGGCGATCTCTCCATGCTGCCACCCAATATTCTGACTAACGTTGAACAAATTAATGGCATGGTCGCACTCAATCGCATTGCGTTGGGCGCGCCAGTGCGACCAGAACTATTGCGTGGCGTGGTCGTTATACAGTCGGGACAAAACGTCAAGGTAATGGCAACAGGAACCGGATTTGTCGCCAGTACCGAAGGTCGCGCCATGACTAGCGCAGCCATCGGTTCCCGACTACAAGTCAAGACCGTCAGTGGCCAAATGGTCAGCGGTAAAGTGCGCGCGGACGGCAGTGTTGATTTACTATATTAGTCCAATGACTATTCGCTATAGTGGGATAGCAAACATCAAGTTGATAACCCAAAAGTATCGACAATGGCATAAGTTGTCAACTTAACATCAATAAAAAAGCTATCTCGCTCCCTACACGAACAACCAGACTAAAGTTTTTCAACCAACTGCCGTTATACCGTTGAGATCCTCTGAGGAAATATTTTGAAAATCAATCTACCCATTAATTCGGCAAATAGTATCGTTAGCCCTGCCTCTGGCATCAACAAGCCAAACTATAGTCGCGTTCAGGGGAGTAATCCCCCTGCTACGACAGCGACCAACGTTGTCGATACCGCCTCCGGCCTACCGAATAACCCCAGTTCGCTGACAAACCAGGTGCGTGAATTGCAAAATCAACTGGTGCAACCAAGCAATGGCGATTTCGATGCTGCCAAGGTGGAAAAAATCCGTCAGGCTATCAGCGAAGGGCATTATCAGGTAAATGCAGGCAAAATCGCTGACGGTCTGCTGGACACGGTAAGGGACTTACTAAAAACGTCAGCCGAACCGAACCAATAATTTGGGTCACCTGGTAACTTTATGAGCAGACATCACATCAGCCTTATGGATGAGGAACGCGCCGCTATGGAAGCGTTTCTGGCGTTACTCGAGCAAGAGGCGCAAGCCTTGATCGGTGGCAAATTCTCGGATTTGGCGTTGTTGACAGAGCGCAAAGGACAATTGGCTGATCGTATCGCTGTCCTTGACCATGAGCGCGAGCAACAATTGCAAGAACTGGGTTATCCGACCAATCGCGCAGGTGCAGATGCGGCAGCCGCGGCTGGCGGCGATGGCTTGCAACGCGCTTGGCAGAGACTGTTGTCATGCGCGGCGACATCACGCGACCTGAATCACCGAAACGGTATTCTGATCCATACTCATCTGGAGTTCAGTCGTAATGCAATTAATTTTTTAAGCGCCTGCGGACAATCTCTGTACGGTCCCGATGGACAGCACAGGGTTGGGCGAGGAGTTGGTAAAAGCCTCGCTTCAGGCTGAAACACGCTCCTATATCGGCCCTTAATATCAGATACCACAATTGGCACGGTTAGTATTAAGTGGTTATTCGTAATTCATGGTGACCTGACCCGATTGCCCCTGCAATCCTGGTGTCAAAGCCCCTCTCCCGCTGATCACAAAAGCAAACGTAAAATTTGAATAGGCGTTATCGCCATCAAAAGCTTCAGTGGACCCGCTCGCACGGCTCAAGCCAACACATCGGGTTGCATTACATAAATAGGCTAGTAATCCAACTGGAGGCGGCGACATGAAGGCGTACCGCCAACTAACTTTACGTGCTGTAGCGTTGTTTTTGATAGTTCCATAAGGCTTAATCTGACCGGACTCGACTGCTTCACCACGTTGGAAAATGGCCGGTAGTGAGATTGATCCGGTCCACGAACCGTTGACCCTTTTGTTTAACGCCTCCTTAAATCGGCTATCTCCACCTGATTTATACCGCTTCAACGGATCGTTAGCCGCGGTGTCATAACGCTGTAAATAGCGCGCTAAAGGTATCGCATCGGGTGCGGTTTCCGTGGCGTTAGCAGGCGTAGAACCCACCATTAAAAAAAATAAAAGCCACGTTCCACTGCCTGCCTTTGCCCATTTTCCATGCGCGGAATGTACGCTTTTTTTCTCGTATTGTTGACGCATATCAAACCACCTCCGCCCCAATCGTGTCACGCATGCGCCCACGCAAACGACTGATAGCCTGACTATGCAATTGGCAGACGCGAGACTGACTTACCTCAAGTACTGCGCCAATTTCCCGCAAATTTAGCTCCTGATCGTAATATAAACTCAGCAAAAGACGCTCTCGATCAGGCATACTTTCTATCGCCTCCAACAGCACCTTACGCAGCCCGCTTTGCAGCAATTTCTGGAGAGGATCACTATTGTCGGTCGGCTTATCTTTTTCATGATGCGCGCCGCTTAATTGCTGATCAAGAAACGAATTCTCATTACTGCCACCTTCGAAGTCTTCGTAATACACCAACTGACAACCATGAATCTCTTGCAATAGTCGTTGGTATTCCTCCAGTGACAACGCCATGGCCTGCGCGATTTCACTTTCAGTCGGTGACCGCGCAAGTTTTTGTTGAAGCCCTTGCAAGGCGACCTCAACCTTGCGCGCAGACTGTCGCAACCCACGTGAGAGCCAATCGTTGGCACGCAACTCGTCAAGCATTGATCCACGAATTCGCTGGCTAGCGTAGGTTTCAAACTGCGCCCCCTGATTGTCCTGGTAACGATTAGCGGCATCCAATAGGCCCAACATACCAGCTTGTATCATGTCATCAAGCTCAACGCTGGCTGGTAATTTGGCAATTAGCTGCAAGGCCAGACGACGTACCAACGGTGCAAATTTAGTCAGCGTCCCGGACTTGTCCATTCTCCCCTGTGCTGTATACATTGCGATGTTCCTTATCTTCCCTATCTTCTTAATTAACGCTGGTACCAAACTTTAGGTATCGCCACTGACTACGCCCCTCACACATTAGCTGACGTGCCAAAGTCATTCGGTCATTCGGTCATGCAAGCAGTTCCGGCATCGCTGTGCGGTGTGAAGAGTCTCCATTTGCCACATCGCTCCTTGCCTTGGATGACCATTGCATCAGGTCAGCCGCTATCCGGCGAAACGTCAGGGCTGCGGTGCTCCTTTTGAATGCCTCTACCACGGTCAAATGTAATTGCTGCGCGTGTAAAATCTGCAAGTCAGTCATCACCGCACCAGCCGGTTCCACCGATACGGCCAGATAACGACTGCCGGTAACGGCAAGATTAGTAAGAATGCGAGATGCCTCTGCATCGCTGGCAGCACCATTCAGCACTATCCGTACCTGTTGAAGCGCGTGTGCATGGTGAAGACGTTTGATACAAGCATAAGCGGCCGTAATGGACGCCGGTTGTGGCTGCAACACCACCATCACATAATCGGCCTGACATGCTAATGGCGACAGCGTACCGTCGTCGCCTAAAGCGGCATCAATCAGGATAATCTGATCTTGGCGCAATTGCTGTAACCCAGTCGCTGATACCGCCTTTGATACTAACTCTCTCCGTGCTATGAGTACCTGAACGCCGCAAGCGGCACGACCACCCGCCGCATCCAGAGACAGCCGTCCCGACACTACGTCGCTCCAGTTACCCAATGCGTCAACTTGCCAGATCGCAGAAGCTGTGCCTGAAGGACTCGGCGTGTGATGGACAGATTCATCGATAAGTAATACGTGCTGACCTTGTTGTGTCAGTGCAGCGGCAAGATTCATCACGACCGTGGTCGCGCCACTTTTACGACCGCTTCCTACCACGGCGATCATCCGTTGGACGTTAGTTGAAGAGGACTGCGCCATCATCGCGCGCAACCCATCGGCCTGATCGGACATTTTTGGGATCATCCTAATCTCCGCTGGCGTTGGCGGGTCTCAGCCGTCACCGCAGCCCCGACTCAGGAATTGCCGATATATTGATCAAAGCTATGGCTGGATCGATATCCACTACACCAGAGTCAGCACTTTCACGATTTTCTATCGGCATGTCTTTTGCGGCATTTTGTAGCGACACTACGCCAGTATCCAAAACGTCCATCAATACCAAACATTTTTCCAGCCCTTCGAGCAACACCGTGCCTGACACGGCAGCCGACACCGGACTGATCCCGTCCATGCGCATGCGCATTGATCTTCCAGCCAGATGGGCTAACAATGCACGAGCCGACGGGGCCCATTCCGCTTGCGCACGTTGCAAACGCCATACGGTCACGCTGGTCTGACCAGCGATGAGCAATCGCTTCATCATGTCGGCATCACCAGGCTCACCGCAGCCACCAGATTGCTGGATAGCCTGCTTCAACAATTTGAAATAAGTGTCGGCTTCCACACGCCAGCGATACCACTCGATCATTTGTGAGGCCGCTACTGATTGCCCCAGATTGCTTAACAAATGCCATTGCGCCAAACTCTTACCTGATCGTAAATCGATGATCCTCGTCACCACGCAACGCACCTCGGTGATCACTTGGCAATGAATAGTCGTATCGCCTTTTTTTTGTAAATTGCGTAGACCAACCGTTATTTCTGCTAAGGATTGAAGCGCTGCTTTGCCTTTATAGATAATCGGTTCCGACGATCCAAAATGCAGTTTATCAGCTAGCTTCGTCAGAGAAATCAACGTATCAGCAAAGATGACGGAAGTAGAAGCGCGGCCCCGCGCCAACCATTGCAAACTGCTGTTTTGCTGATCAATGAGCAAGCTGAACGGGGGCAAGCTATCCAGAACATGGATAACAGGCTTGCCAAAATCCTGTTGTTGCAGCCACGATAATTGCCGCAGAACAGGTGAACTGGCTGACGCTTTTTCCGCGGTGACAGGGTTCTGGCGAACAGCCGTTGTCAATATCTGACGCGGCGCGGCAAGCGCCATACCAGTACTATCCGACAACAGCAAACCGCCATGCAACATATAAGCATCGCCGCTATGCGCCGCATTTAGCGTCACTTTGCCACCAATCGCCAGCACCACCTCGTTACAACCGACTGCAATTTCGTGACGGGCATGTGTCATCAATGTCTGGGTTACACCGGTAGCGCTCACCTCTTTATCGTCCAGTTGGCGTCGCAGGCTTCGTGTCGCATCAAAACCAATACCACCGGCGGCAAGAGCGGCTGCATTGGCTCTCAATGCTACGGAGTCATTGGATAGCGCCCGAATCAATTGCCGACATTGCATGCGCAAGCGCTCCGTAGTTGCGGTGTGTAATACCGTCTGGGCCTCGTGCGCCGCGGCTTGCAAAGCGGCAGCTTGAGCGATCTCCGGTAACGGCGTCAGTGGACTTTTCAGATCAGCCTCACCGGGAACAAATAAGGCACTCCGACTCGCGGACTGAAACACACTTTCGACTAGTTCAGACCGATTGGCAACGATCAGATTTTCAGGCACTTTTTGGCCGGTTGAAACATAATGGACCGGCAGTCGGTGGCGTATGGCCGTGTCCAGCAATGCGCCTGGATGCGTGGCTTCGTCCATCTTTGTGAATATGCATCCAGCTAATGTGCCGCCATCGATATCTTGACGGTACGCGTGTACCACTTCGTTAAGGGTATCGCCATGGCTGCTGGCATTGAGAAGCAACAAACGCTTAACCGGATGGCCTGTGCCGCACAGCATCGCGACCTGTTCGGCGACACTACGATCACGCTGACTTTTGCCCACAGTATCAATCAGCACCATATGTTTATCCCGCAAATCGTCAAGGACCAGCCGCAGGTCCACAGCATCCTTCACCGCATGCACCGAAACACCCAAAATCTGACCATAAATACGCAACTGCTCGTAAGCACCGATTCGGTAAGTGTCAGTGGTCAACAATGCCAGCTTTTCAGGACCGAAACGCATTACGCAGCGGGCCGCTAATTTTGCGGTGGTAGTCGTCTTGCCAACGCCGGTCGGCCCCATCAACGCATAGACGCCGCCATTATCCAGCAGTGCATTTTCATCTTCGAGAACTGGCAGATTACGTGCTAACTCGGCTTTAACCCACGCCATACCGGAAGCGTAATTTCGTCCCGTCGGCAAATGATCCAGCATAGCCTTCGCCAGCCGTGCACTGAATCCCGCTCCCAGCAGCATGCGTAATAAATGACTGCGAACGGGATCGCGACGCTGCTTTTCGTTCCATGCCAAACCTGCCAGTTGCTCCTCAATCATGCCGCGCATTGACTGTAACTCGGTTAATACACTGTCTTTAGTTGGACTGTCATCAACTTTTATGACTGGTGTTTGCAGCAATGGCTGAGGCAACGGTGGGACCGCAGCAATGTTGATCGGCGCAACAAGCTGCTCAGAAGGCGTTGATGGCGTGGTACTAATCATCGGGATGATTGCCGGTGCGACCGCAGACAAGACAGCAGACGCAAAAACGTCGCCCTCTACAAACGCCACGATTTCTACGCCTTGTGGGGTAACACGATTAGAAATAATCACGGCATCCGGCCCTAGCTTTTCGCGCACCAAACGTAGCGCCTCCCGACTGGTTGCTGCGGTGATCGTCGTGGTGTTGACGACATTACTGATGGCAGTGATATTGCCTCCCTGGCTAACCGGTGTGGATGCTACAAAATCTGCTAAATGACTTGCTGATTCAGCTTTTGATTCAGTTTTTAAGTTGCTCATCAAGATGCGCTCAGATTCGCCCATTAACGCTTGATCGGTTGCGGTCATGTCATTAAGGGCGTTCAACCTTTACCTCCGATAGTGGCAGTAACCTTGATATTGCGGTTATCTGGAATTTCGGCATGCGACAGCACTTTTAGCTGCGGCAAGCTACGTCTTAAAAAGCGCGCCAAGAGTGCACGCAGTGGATGCTGGACCACCAGAACAGGCGTCAGACCAAGTTGTTGCTGGCGATCAATAGCCACCTGCGTCTGACTCAGCAAACTATCCGCCAGACCAGGCTCAAGACCGCTTCCGGTGCTTAACGCCTGTAACAACATGCGATCAAGCGCCCCATCAAGACCAATGACCTGCAATTCGCTATCGCCGGGAAACAACTGCTGCGTAATCGCACGACGTAACGCCAATCGTGTCATTGACGTCAACTCGTTAGCGTCACTGATCGCTGGCGCATGTTCGGCCAACACTTCTAAAATGGAGCGCATATCACGGATAGGAACACTTTCGTCAAGCAAGTTCTGCAAGACTTTCTGTAAATTCGTCAGTGACAGGACCTTTGGCACCAAGTCATCACAGAGCTTGGGCGCTTCTTTGCTGATCCGATCCAATAGCTGCTGAACTTCTTGCCGTCCTAATAATTCGGCTGCGTGCGCATGGATCAGATGGTTCAGATGTGTCGCGATCACCGTGCTTGCATCGACCACTGTGTAGCCATAAATTTGCGCCTGTTCACGCAAATTGCTATCTATCCAGAAAGCGGGAAGCCCAAAAGCCGGATCGACGGTGGCCGTACCCGGCAAGGACGCGCTGACCTGTCCTGGGTTGATCGCCATCCATTGCCCCGGAATCGCT
The DNA here is from genome assembly GCF_035018905.1 of Glaciimonas sp. Gout2. NCBI lineage: Bacteria > Pseudomonadati > Pseudomonadota > Betaproteobacteria > Burkholderiales > Oxalobacteraceae > Glaciimonas > Glaciimonas sp. Gout2. The sequence continues at coordinate 39,543 of NZ_JASJXA010000030.1, forward strand.
TCACCATGGCCTATTTCAACCCCTTTGAGAGTAATCACATACGCATTGGGCTTGAGTTCAAGGTTGTCTCGAATATGGACGACTGGGACCAAAAAGCCGATGTCCTGCGCAAACTTTTTACGAATACTTTTGATGCGCCCGAGTAGTTCACCATTTTGCGTGCGATCCACCATGGCAATCAATCGATAACCAACTTCAAGTCCAAGCGGATCAATCAGCGCCACATCGTCCCACGTCGCCTCCGCTGGCTCCATCGCCGCAGCCGCAGCAGCGGCAGCGTTCGCGGCAGACGCGGGACTATTGGCAGCATCCGCCGCCATTACTTTGCGTCGGGCGACGCGCTGACCAATCCAGACCAGACCACCAGCAATCGCCAAAAACGCGAAATGCGGCATACCCGGAATCAATCCCATCAGGCCAATGATGCCCGCGGTCAAATACATTACCTGTGGATTGGAGAACAATTGCCCCATCAACTGCTCGCCAACGTTCTCATCGGTAGTCACGCGTGAGACGATCACACCAGCAGCGGTCGATATCACCAGCGCCGGAATCTGGGCGACCAGACCGTCGCCGATGGTGAGCAAAGTGTAACTCTTGGCAGCGACTGATATATCCAATCCGTGCTGCGCCACGCCGACCACCAGTCCGCCAATCACATTGATCAACATGATGAGCAAACCGGCAATGGCATCACCGCGCACAAATTTGCTGGCACCGTCCATGGAACCGTAAAAATCAGCCTCTTGCGATACTTCTGCGCGGCGTTTACGTGCAACATCCTCACCAATCAGTCCTGCATTCAGGTCAGCATCAATCGCCATTTGCTTACCCGGCATTGCGTCAAGGGTAAACCGTGCGCCCACTTCGGCAATCCGGCCTGCACCTTTTGTGATGACCATAAAATTGATCAGCACTAAAATGATGAACACGACGATGCCGACCGCAAAATTACCGCCAACCAAAAAGTGACCAAACGCTTCGATCACCTTCCCCGCAGCATCTGGCCCTTTATGACCTTCCATGAGAACCACGCGGGTAGAAGCGACGTTGAGCGATAGCCGCAACAAAGTCGAAAACAACAAAATCGCCGGGAAAGCAGCAAAATCCAGCGCCTTCATTGTGTACATGCTGACCAGCAACACCATCACTGACAGCGCAATGTTGAAAGTAAATAGCAGATCCAGCAGAAACGGCGGCAACGGCAAAATCATCATGCCGAGAATCAGAATGATCAGAATAGGACCGGCCATGCCTTTGATCTGATTGCCCGCTAACAGCAACTTTGGTAGTTGCATAAAAGAGGTCAGGCCAGATTTGGCGGTTAAGTCTGCAAACTTCATACCGGACTTCCTAATGGATCAAGTGATTCGGGTACTGGTAAATCTTCCGGATTACGCGGGGCGGCGCCGTTGCCACTTCCCTCGCGCCAACGCTGCAACTGATATACCCAGGCCAACACTTCAGCAACCGCGGTATAAAGCGCTGCCGGTATCTCATCACCGAGATTGGTGTGCCGATAAAGCGCACGGCTCAAAGGTGGCGCTTCGAGAATGGGCACATTATTTTCGACACCGATGGCACGGATTCGCAAGGCGATCAGATCGGTCCCTTTGGCCACCACGCGCGGTGCACGCATTTCTTTATCCTGATACTTAAGCGCGACGGCAAAATGGGTTGGATTCGTGATCACTACGTCTGCAGTCGCCACGTCCGACATCATGCGACGACGCGCCATCTGTTGCTGCTGGCGACGTATCTTGGCCTTGACCAGCGGATCGCCTTCACTTTCTTTATGTTCTTGGCGCAGATCTTCACGCGACATGCGCAACTTCTTATGAAAACTCCATAGCTGATAAGGAACATCAATAGCGGCGATCAAAAACAATGACGCGATAATCCATCCGCAACAATTGGCGACTAGTCGCACTGTATAAGGGAGCGCTGAATTAATCGGTTCGGTTAAGAGCGCCAGTATCGCGTCCATTTTTGCGGAAATAATCGCGTAGGCGATGCTACCGACCAAAAATGATTTGGCGATGGCCTTGGTTAATTCAGCCAGCGATTGAGACGAAAACAGCCGGCCAAGGCCAGCGAGTGGATTTAGCTTGGAGAATTTGGGTGCCAGCGATTCAACTGAAAACAGCCATCCACCCAACAAAAGTGGCGCTACCAGCGCCGCTATAAACATCAGCCCCAATAGCGGCGCAATGGCTTGTAATGCCTCAAGCCACACCATTCCAGCCTGCGCCAGCATGTGCGAGGGATCGAAGGCAGAAGCACGTTCGAATTGCAAGCTGCTTTGTAAAGCATGGCCCAGCCGTTCGCTCATGGGTATCGCGGTCAACCACAACCCACCGACGCCGGTTACCAATAATACGAACGTAGTCAGTTCTCGTGAACGTACAACCTGCCCTTCTTCCCGCGCCTTTTCAAGACGACGAGGTGACCCTGGTTCCGTTTTTTCGAGATCGCTTTCTTCCGCCATGCATGCTCCGTGCCTGAGGGAGCGAAGTGTGCTCCCCCGACAGGGATTATTGCTGCTGGAGCCATGGTTTGATCAAGGGAACAGGCTCGAGAACGGGTTGCTTCTTGGGCAATCGATGCGTTTGAGAGCTATCCGCACAAATCAGAGGACTTAAAAACCCATACTGGCAAGCAGGTCATCAACTTGGGTCTGATCGGATACAGCATCTGCCGAACTGATAGGAGCGACTTGCGGACCGTTCAAGAGACCTTGGGTATCGGTCTGAATCACGACATCAGGACGCTTATCCTGTGATGTATTGTCAATAAGCAATTGCAACAATTGTGTTTCCATTTGTTGTACCACTTCCATCATTTTTTTGATTACCTGTCCCGTCAGATCCTGAAAGTCCTGCGCCATCATGATTTCAGTCAATTGCACGTTCGTTGCTGCTGTTTGCTGCGGGACTGCTTGCAGATAGCTGCGCGTGTCGGTCACAAGTGCTCGGGCATCGCCTAGCGCCACAGGTTTTGCAAACCAGGCATCCCAACGGCTGTGTAATTGCCTGGCTTGGGACGCTAACTGATCTTGAATTGGTTGTGCAACATCGACGGCATTCAAAGCACGTTCCGCCGCACGTTCGGTCATGGCAGCCACATAATTGAGACGGTCGCGCGCATCCGGTATCGCCTGTGCTGCTTTGGCAATCTCTTGATCCAACCCTAACTCGCGCATGCTTTCGCGTAACGTCCGTGTCAAATGCCCAATACGACTAACCAGCTGTTCGGCAGTGTCTGCGGCAACCGGAATGGGGGATTGAAGCGACATATCTGATGCAACGATGGTATGCGGCATCTCACACTCCTTCTCTTTGAATTTTTTCAAAAATCTTGGTGATTTTCTCTTCCAGCGTTGCGGCGGTGAATGGCTTCACCACATAACCGCTTGCACCCGCCTGCGCCGCTGCAATAATATTTTCTCTTTTGGCTTCCGCCGTGACCATCAATACTGGCAACTTTGCCAGCAACGGATCGGCGCGAATCACCTTCAACATGATCAAACCATCCATGTTAGGCATATTCCAATCCGAGACAACCAGTCCGAAGTTACCCGCTTTCAACTTCTCCAGCGCCGCAACACCGTCTTCTGCTTCATCGACGTTGATGAAATCCAACTCTTTGAGCAGATTGCGAATAATTCTGCGCATGGTTGGGAAATCATCTACCACGAGAATTTTGATACTTTTGTCGATCATTTAGTGCTCCAGACGATGATTACTATTGCAGGTCGACCGCTTTTCTGGCGGACAAAACTGCTACTTTATAAAAAATTTTCAGGTAAAAGGTAGGACTAAACACCACTGCTTATCGATCTGGTCTTTGGACTACAAATGCCGTGCACATTAGCTTTCAAACAATCGGTATAAATTGGTGTGCCTGGCTTCCGGTAGCCTCTCATTAGTCTTCACTTGCCACTCGTTAACTTCTTTTCTTTAAAAACGACGCGTTCTTTCGCTCAGTACCGTAAAACGGGTGAATACACGCTGACTCATTTCACTCATACTCACCACTTCAGTTGCTGCCCCAATTGCTATCGCTTCGCGTGGCATACCAAACACCACGCAACTGGCTTCGTCTTGCGCAAACGTGTAAGCACCCGCCTGACGCAACCGTAGCAAGCCGGCGGCGCCATCGCGGCCCATACCGGTCAGGATGATGCCAATAGCATTTTTTCCTACGGCTTTGGCAGCTGAATCAAATAAAACGTCGATTGATGGTCTGTGCCGATTGACTGGTGGCTCCTGATCGACCTGAAGTAGGTATTGCGCGCCCATACGCGCTATCGAAAGGTGATAGCCGCCTGGGGCAATGTAGGCATGACCGGGTAAAATTGGTTCGCCGTGAACAGCCTCCTTGACCGTAATTCGACACAATCCATTAAGACGTTGTGCAAAAGATTGCGTAAATCCGGGCGGCATGTGTTGCGCGATCAAAATACCAGGGCACTCCGGTGGCATGGGCTGCAATATCTCCCTAATTGCCTCGGTCCCACCAGTCGAGGCCCCAATGACAATAATTTTTTCTGCATTTAATAACGACACACACGCTAAGGGCGGCGGTGCAACATTGATCTCGTTTTTCTCGCGGCGAACCAACGTGCGCCTGATCTGCAGACGTGCACGTGATGCCGTACGAATTTTATCTGCAACCAGATTGGTGTATTCAACCAGGTCATCAGAGGCACCAAGCCGCGGCTTTGGAACAAAATCGACTGCACCCAACTCCAGCGCACGCAAGGTAGTTTCTGATCCTTGTTCCGTCAGCGAAGAGACCATTACGACCGGCATTGGTCGTAATCGCATAAGTTTTTCCAAAAAATCAAGGCCATCCATACGTGGCATTTGTACATCTAACGTCAACACATCTGGATTTAATAGTTTAATCAGCTCACGCGCAACAAGCGGATCGGGCGCTGTCGCAATCACAGTCATATCCGGCTGACTATTGATGATTTTACTAATCAGACAGCGCATTAAAGCTGAATCATCAACACATATTACTTTTATTTTATTAGCCACTTGTCCCTCGTTTTTTATGGCCGTCTCATTCCGGGTTTATTTCACCGACTACAACAATTCAACTTATTTCCGTCAATTCAGATCTCTTAATACAGGTGTACGATCTGATCATCAAATCGCGGCAAGCAAAGGAAAGCTGGGATCAGCTTCAGTCCGTCAAGATTTAAGCACCGTTTAGTCCGCGATACAAACGTGTAGTGAGGATCAAAGAAAGCTTCCCTGCAAAGTTACGGCAAACGCGCTAAAACCTGCACCAGTTCACGCTCCTCTTTTTGCACTTGCACGAAATCATCATGTCGACGTAACTTCAACACCATCACTTTTCCGGTTCTTGGAAAGTAATTCACTCGCCGCGGTAATTGCCCGCGTAAATCCTGCGCTGCTAAACGAATCTGATTCAACTCAAGATAACGCAGCACAAACTCAGCGTTGCGATCCCCTATGTTTAACATCGTCATATTTGCTAATACCGCACCGCCACCGAAAACCTTGGCTTCGAGTCGATCACGACGCGCACCGGCTTTCAATAGCTCGTTCAAAAGCACTTCCATGGCGTACGCGCCATACCGCATGGCATGCATTGATTTCATTCCCTGCAAAGCATTCATTGATACCGCGGCTGTGGCATCCCGCGTATTGGCCCCGCCATCTTCAGGCAGCATGAAATGATTCATACCACCAATACCCGCCATACTATCGTGCACACACGCCGACACGCATGAGCCGAGTACTGTTGTCAGTACCATGTCCTTGTCGGTGACGTAATATTGATTGGGTAACAGCTTCACGGCTTCAATCTGAAATTCGCGATCAAAATAATGATGACTAGCGACCGGCTCCATTTTTGCAGAAATCATGGTCGCACTTTAGGTGTGGTCAGTTCATAGACGGTTTGTCCACGCAATCTAAACGGTTGATTTACATAAGAAAAACTCTCCGAATGTCCAGCAAATAACAGGCCGTGCGGCTTCATTAAAGGCGCAAAACGCTCCAGAATTTTTCCTTGGGTTGGCTTATCGAAATAGATCATTACATTGCGACAAAAAATGGCGTCAAATGGCTCTTTGAGAGCCCAGTTTGGGCTCAAAAGATTCAATTGTTCAAAGCGGACCATAGCGGCAACTTCCGGTCGAATTTTTGCCTTTCCGGTCTGTGCTCCGGAACCTTTTAAAAAAAATCGCTTCAGCCGCTCCGGTGACAATTTTCTCACCTGTTCGATGCTGTACTCACCGGTTGCAGCCTTATCAAGTACCTGCGTGTCGATATCTGTTGCCAATACCCGGGCGGTGCTAGCCCGATTACCGAGCGCCTCAATAAGCGTCATGGCGATTGAATACGGCTCTTCACCGGTGGAAGCAGCAGAACACCAGACGGTGATCGGCTGGGCGCATTTAAGAGCGTGCGCTGCCAATAACGGAAAGTGATGCGGTTCGCGAAAAAAAGCGGTCAGGTTGGTAGTCAGTGCGTTAGTAAAGGCCTCCCATTCGAGGCTATCCTGATCAGATTCCAGCATCGCCAGATAGGACGCAAATTCGGTAAGTCCCAAAGCGCGCAAGCGCCGCGATAACCGGCTGTAGACCATTTCACACTTTTTTTCGCCCAAGGCTATACCAGCGCGTTGATAGATCATATTTCTTACGCGGGAAAAATCATACTCCGTGAGCACAAAGTCGCGCATAACGCTAGTGTTTGAAACTGGTGATATTGGTGAAGAACGCGTCATGGCGTTACCGTCCTGACCATGCGGATACAGAAAAATCGTTCGCTAGCATCCTGCAACGGAAGGTTTTTCGAAAATTTTGGAGTGCACACATCAAATAATTTGCCAGTGATATTAACGATGATGCGAACCATCTAAGAATGACAGCCAACGATGTCAGAAACTGATGGTCATGCTGTGATTTTCTGCAACTATCTGGATATCCCTTCAACACAGTCAACGTTATGTGTACCCGATCAAAATCAATCGATTGGCAAATAGCATTGGCTACCCATTTTTTTCTTTGCGTATTCGACCGAAAAATATTGTTATGCATGTTTTATCTACACGATGATAAATATACATAAATCTGTTGCCATTCAATGGGTCGAAAAACACGTTAAAACAAGGCTTCCTTCCTGCATGTAACAAATACTTGCGCCCGAAAGCTTACCTTGAATGTCGGACTGATCACCTGCGTACAAGTTTGCAAATCTGATTAACGACCCATACAAAGCAATTTGACAACGTTCACCAAGCAATTCGACGGAATCGTTATTCAGAGCCCGTTGGATGCTTTGATGGCGAATGGGTGTGACTTGTATGGCCTGCGCGACCATGTAACATGCGCGCTGGTGGGGTAATATCGATGACGCGCTTGGCTGCCGGCTGGTTTTTTTCGGTAGTGGTTTGTGATGTATTCAATGATGCATGCAATGAACTATTGAATGATGTCTGACCATGCAAATGTGTCACAACATCATGTCGATCCAGCTTAAATGCGCTGACGACGTCAGCCAGAGCAGCAGCTTGATCTTGCAAACTCTCAGCCGCCGCAGCCGCTTCTTCAACCAATGCGGCATTTTGTTGTGTGACCTGATCCATCTGACTAACCGCCTGATTTATCTGATCGATCCCGGCAGTTTGTTCATGACTGGCCGCGCTAATATCACCCATGATGTCAGTGACGCGACGGATGCTAACTACAATGTCGTTCATCGTGGTACCGGCCTGATCAACCAGCTGAGAACCAAGGGTGATTTTGTTGACCGAATCATCGATTAAACCTTTGATCTCTTTGGCAGCACTCGCGGAACGCTGCGCCAAATTTCTGACTTCTGCAGCGACGACGGCGAAACCGCGCCCTTGTTCACCCGCCCTCGCCGCCTCGACCGCGGCATTCAATGCCAGAATATTGGTTTGAAACGCGATCCCATCGATGACGCCGATAATGTCTACAATTTTTTTCGATGACGCATTAATTGAGCCCATCGTCGTCACCACCTGAGTGACGACAGAACCGCCGTGGAGAGCGACTTCCGATGCAGTGACGGCAAGTTGATTAGCCTGGCTTGCATTGTCGGCATTTTGCCTTACGGTTGATGTCAATTGCTCCATCGATGCCGCTGTTTCTTGCAGTGAACTAGCTTGTTGCTCGGTACGCGACGATAGATCCTGATTCCCTGCTGCGATCTGACTCGATGCGGTGGCAATCATATCGGTACCATTGCGTACTTCACCCACTATCTGCTGAAGGCTTGCATTCATATCTTTTAACGCCTGCATGAGTTGCCCGGTTTCGTCCTTCGACCTGACTTCAATATCGGTGGTTAAATCACCATCCGCCACCCGACGCGCAACATCCACTGCAAACTCCAATGGCTGCGCTACCTTGCGCGCAATCCACATCGCCATCCCCATACCAATGACGATCATCGCGATCAATAGTGCACAAATAGCAAGGCGAGCGTTACGGAAAAGTGTCTCTCCATTTGCGCTAGCTTTTTGGCTGCCAATACTATTCGCCTTTTCCAACTGATCGAGCGAAGCATTTAATCCTTGAAAGGTCGAAAAAGATTCATCACGAATAGCGTTTAGCGCATCTTCTTTTTCGTTTCCTTTCGATAACGCGAATATCTTATCGTTCTGGGAAAAGAAAGTCTCCATACCGGCTTTAACTTTTTCAAAAGTAATCTTCTCGGCCGCTCCTAGATTCATCGCTCCATAAAAAGATATATTTCTTTTTAGCGCCGCTTTTATTTCTGGCACCTGGACGGAATAGCTTTCCATGCCCTTTTCATCGTAGGACGTGACGTGCTGCAACTCCATTAGACGCAATCTGGACAACTCCGATTTCAGACGCAGAACGGCACGAACACTTGGTAACCAGTTGCTGTTAATTTCGGTGGCTGCGCTATTTACACGCCCCAACTGCAAAATCGAAAAGCCGCCCAGTAATATGGTCAGAATCAGCATCAATGCGAAAGAAAGTACCATCTTCCTTGCAATCTTGAGGTTATTGAACCAAGTCATATTTTTCTTTTCAATTCAAAAGTGTAAGCAACGTATCAGTCGCAGCGGTGTAAAAATGGGTGCAGATGTCAGGATGTTAAATATCAATATGGCACTATTCTAGTTTTCGATCAGTCACGCTTAAAAGATCTTTATATAATCTCTGAAAAGTAGCCGTTACCAAGACCAACAACGCGACTTAAAGGGGTTAACGGCAACATTGAAGATTTATTTAAGCCTTCTACTACAGAATTTTCACAAGAAGATTTGACGAAAGCGATGCACATAAAAACTCATCAGAGAGCACGTAGAACATTTGGCGCGGACTCCATGACAAAAAAACGCATAACAAACCATGCTAAACATGAGCAAGCAGTAAAATAGGGGCTCAATACCAACCATCTCCAGTCAAACCCATGAACACATCACCAAACACAGTCGTTGCACTGGAGATTAAATGTCTTACCTGCTCCAACTGATCGAGCAATACGGTCTGATTATTGTTTTTTTTAATGTCTTACTCTCACAGTTAGGCGTGCCGCTGCCAGCATATCCGACGTTGATCATCACTGGCGCACTAGCCAGCGGTGGTGAATATTCAACTACAATGTTGTTACTCACGGCAGTATTGGCGGCATTAATTGCTGACTATGGCTGGTATCTGACAGGACAACGCTACGGCAGAAAAGTGATGGGAATGTTATGCCGCGTTTCGCTGTCGCCAGATTCCTGCGTACGGCAAACGGAGGCGATTTATGCACGATGGGGTCCGCCCTCATTGCTAATTGCCAAATTTATTCCTGGCTTCGCCTCAATCGCCAGCGCATTGGCCGGTACGATCGGGACCCGTCGCCCAACTTTTCTGCTCTTTGACGGGGCTGGTGTGGCCTTGTGGGCCGGTCTGGCAATTTTCCTTGGTTCGCGCTTTAGCACGACAATCGACCAGTTATTGCTTCTGCTAGAAGAGTTGGGTGAAACCGGTTTAGCGATCATCCTTGCTGGAGTTGCCATTTTTGTCGTGGGGAAATGGTGGCAACGCAAACGTTTTATGAAGTCATTACTGATGGCGCGTATTTCGGTGGCGGAATTAGAACGATTACTGCAGCAAGGTATAAAACCGGCGATTGTTGATGTCAGAACGCCTTTGGCGCAACAGCAGGGTTGGATTCCTGGTGCAGTCATCACCTCATTACAACAGATCAATACCTTCACCCTCGATGCGACGACCGATCAGGAAATCATCGTCTATTGTGCGTGTCCTAATGAAGCATCGGCGGCAGCGGTCGCCAAACAATTGATGCAACGTGGTTATAAAAAGGTACGGCCCCTGACTGGCGGTATCGATGCGTGGGTTGCTGCTGGTTATCCTGTCGAAACCTGACACCGAACTAAGACAACATGGTTGTAGCGCTGGCGGTATTGCGATGAAATACCAAAGGTGTCGAACTATTTTCCCCCACGAAAGTTGGCATGCTTAGATTAAGCCTTGATGCGTTACAAATTTTGGATGCAATTGACAGGCGTGGTTCATTCTCAGCAGCGGGCATTGCCTTACATCGCGTTCCCTCGACAATTTCCTACACAGTCGCCAAACTGGAACAGGACTTAGGCGTACAAGTATTTGAGAGACGTGGACCAAAAGTCACATTAACCTTAGCTGGTGCTGAACTTCTAAAAGAAGGCCGCTATATTTTAAAGGCCGCAGAAGACCTTCAACATCGCGTCAGACGCGTGGCGTCCGGCTGGGAAACTGAACTCACCATCGGGTTGGATTCACTATTTTCAGGCGGAGCGCTGGCAACCGCACTGGTGACTGATATCGCCGCATTCTATGAAGTCGCTGATCATACGCGGCTGCGCATTGCACGAGAATCGCTGGATGGCACGTGGGAAGCACTACTTGATCGTCGTGTCGACCTGCTCATTGCAGCGCCGGGTGAAGGCCCAGCTGGTGGCGGCTACATTGCCGAGCCGATGGGAAGTCTTTCATTCGTCTTTGCCGTCGCGCCAAACCATCCTCTTGCACAAGTAACGCACCCTTTAGGAAAAGCCGACATGCACCCTTATCGCGCCATTACGGTGGCCGATTCTGCCAGAAAAATGGCGGCGCGCACTGTCGGACTTTTGCTGGGACAAAATACCTTAACAGTACCCGATATGCAGAGTAAGTTCGCATTACAAGTTGCCGGGATCGGCTTTGGTTTTTTGCCAGAACCGTGCGCGCGTGCAGCGCTTGCTTCGGGTCAGTTAATCGCCAAAGAAGTGGAAGAACCGAGACAGGATGAACAGTTTTATCTGGCTTGGCGAACCGGTGAGAATGGTGCTGCGCTGGCGTGGTGGGTAGAACGCATGCAGCAACCAGATGTAATGCCGCGCCTAATCAATCGCATGATTCAGGGAATACATTAATCCACATCGAAAACGCAATTGATCTTTTATGACGATGGCTTCTGCTGACGCTGATACTCACTATGCTTGATCTCAAGATAGGTAGCACGATCCATTTCATGTAACTGTTTCGCATATTGTTCGGTAGAAGTAAACCAACTTTGCAGCCGCATTTCACGCTGCGCGGCGGGTGGCGCAGAAAATGCGGAGAGGTAGGAATCAATGGCGAGGTAATAGCGCATCGTATTACGCTCCACCAGGCCACGCACGCCGCCGATATAATCCGGGCTTGCATGCAATTGCTTACTCGTACCATTTTGGATGGTGAACCCGACTTTATCTCGACCGATTGTTGCGAGATAACTTTGCATAGCTAAACGCCCTGCGAAGCTGTAAGCGTATGAATACGTCAGATGCAGAAAAGTTTTACCTTCCTGAAGCGATGCTGCTTCAAGTTGTATATGGTAGTCACTCGTACTAAGGGGACCGTTTTTTGCATGAAGACGCACAGCAAAATAATCTGGTGTCTTCGCAGCTACGCTGTACGAAAATGTGACATCAAAAGCTTGAGAAAGTGGCTTATCGTATTTTGTCCCAACGCTAACCAGCAGCGCGTCGCCACTTTTATCTGCAGAAGCATGACAATATTTGATATTAAGATGCAGCGTTAACACGTCACACCAATGCGACGGATCATTGAGCGCTATATTGACGGTAGAAAATGGGTAATCCACTAATACGTAAATATCACCCTTCAAATGACTGGAAGACTCGGTAGAGTCGAGATATAACGGCCTATTAAACTGATTATGACTAAGTTGTCCGCGCAAATCGGCATATCTGGCGCGTAGGGTTACGGGTGAAAGCGATTCCACTACTTCTGGCTTGACTATTCCTGCGGCAACAGCGGATCCCGCACCAATTAATAGCATGCAGATAGCTAAACAGCGCAACATCCGCCTTGTTGAATATTTTTTAACTAAAGTATTCATCCTTCTTATATCTTACTGCGTGCAGAATTTATCTGCTGAAATACTGTCACTCAACAGTAGGTTCTAATAACCTACGATTGTTTGACCTTGCCTTGTCCAATATCTTCCGGCTATAGTTAAGGCATGCGTTATAAACTATATTACTGGCCGACGATTCAAGGGCGCGGAGAATTTATTCGACTCGCGTTAGAGCAATCCGGGGCGACCTATACAGACGTAGCACGTCGATCGGAGCGAAGCGGGATGGGCGTGGCGGCGATGCTGCGTTTGATGGAAAATGGCGTCAATCCGTTACCCTCGTTCGCCCCGCCGTTCTTACAATCTGGCGATATATTCATTGGGCAAACTGCAAACATCCTTTTGTTTTTGGGCCCACGTCTACATTTAGTTCCTGAAGATGAAGCAACGCACCTCTGGGCCCATCAGCTACAACTCACCATCGCCGATCTGGTCACCGAAGTGCACGATACCCATCACCCTGTCGCCAGTGGCCTGTATTACAAAGATCAAAAGCCTGAAGCATTACTGCGCGCAACTGACTTCACTGGTGCAAGGCTACCGAAATTTTTGGATTACTTTGAGTCGATTATCGTCAGCAACCCAAAAAGTGACAAACACTTAATCGGCGACGCGTTATCTTATGTGGACCTGTCAATGTTTCAGATAGTCGCAGGATTGCGATATGCATTTCCAAAAACCATGAAAAGACTTGAACCCGATTATCCCTGTTTGATAGCATTGTACAAATTAGTCGCTTCACAGCCGCGGATAGCACGATACCTGGCCTCATCAAGACGGCTGGCGTTTAACCAGCAAGGGATTTTTCGCCGCTACCCTGAATTGGATAGCTGAGCGCACACGCAGTACCCATCAAGAATAACAGCGTTTAGTACGGCTGAGCGTCCTAATATAACGCGACCACGCCACCACCTAATACCCCACATATGAGAACTAAACTTTCGTTCTAGTCCTAGCGACAGAAGAAAAGCTTAGTGATAATTTAGAGAAACCAACGCAATTAAATAAATACGATACCGTACTTATTTAGTTGCTATTGGTAGCGTCCACAGGGCGTGAATTTGAAAGCTTTAGCGCGTACAAGGCAACAACTAGCTTGTCTTACCTTCAATTTATATCCTTAGTTTCAATTTATATCTTTTCTTAACTGTCACCCAGCCATGTTAGACGGCTTCGCATCAATAAATGCACGATTGACAACCAAAACTATAACCGGAAACATCCCCAGCTAAGTCGGTGTTTCGCAGCATCTTGGTCGCTCGTCGTTACCTGTCAATAACATCATCAAAGGATGCCCATGGGCCCTATCACCTCCCGTCTCTCAACGTCACCGCCCCCCGCGAATTCCGCAGCTCACGCGCCGGCTTTAACTGCCGGCGCCCGTTCGACATTTAGCACTCGGGTCACAAACTGCAATGGTGTTGATGCCTCACAACACAAAGTGAAATTGTCGCATCATGCAAAAGCGCCCAGGGAAACCCGCAGACAACGCATTAATACGGAAATTAAAAATGAAAAAATAAATGAAGAAAATGAACAAGTGGAAATGGCCGCACTGCGAGATGGTTACGCGCAATTTTACGGGAATCCTGGCGACGTTTCTTGCCTTAGCTCATGCGCTGCGGAAGGACCTATCAATAAAACAGGATTGGCGCTAGCCATTGTACTGATAGCAAATGCATGTAAACCATCGCTATTATTTTCAGCTTATTGTAAACAGACGGGAACGCGTTTTCCTATCTTACCGACGACCACTGAAGACCTGAAGCTAACGGCACCCATCAAAAGCCGGAACAATGATACGGCTGCAGTCACACCGTCAAATATACCCACGTTAGCAGACATCGGGAACGGCCTTTTAGAATGTGGAAAATATGTATATGACAGCCTGCCAGCGTTACCCAAGGGAGGTATACAGGGCGTCGGCGCAAGTGTTCCTGAACATAACCGGGAAAGATATTGGCACGTAGCTGATCAAGAACCTAAGCCTACTCCTAAAACTTTCTGGGCCGCCCTTACCGCCGATGCTGAGACAACTTCTTTAAATACCTCAGCAGCAATATTTAGCGGTATCAACGCTTATCACCACTGGCTACCGAATGTTCCGCAAGACGAACGATTAAAGGGTCTAGCACTCGAGTACACCCGTAATAATATAGTCGATGTTAAGCAGCTTCTGGTCGCGTTCGCACCTTTAATTCGGCGCGAGTGGGGGAAGGAGGTAACGGTTGATCAATATGAGTACGCGATATTGAAGTATGCGACGCAGCTCCAGCGCGCTCCCGCTGGCAGCAGGGTCTGGTTGAGTGACATTGTGCAACCGCAAACGGTTAGGCCGCAGACAGAATTAAAAGAAGCAGCCACGAAGCTATTCTTTAATGCTTTAGCAGAAATAAATGAAACATTGGGCGCTCGAACCTTAAGAGATTTCATACACAGCATTGTAGACTGGGATCTACACGCTAATCCCACCTTGGATAAATTGCCTAAATTGGCTACTCAAATAAGAGGGTTAGTGCTCAGGAGGCTGGCGCTTCCCGGGCTTTCACTGACTGCGACGGAGCGTCACCGATTGGATACGCTGGTAAATTGGTTTACCGAGGCGACATTGGTGGATATGGATCCGTTGCTTAGCGCGGAACTTAACATTCAGCATCCTGACTTTGGCCAGACTTCCTATCATAGTCGTGACGGCACATTAATGAGCATTGGGGCCGGATTCATTCATCAATTTCCAGCAAAAACCAGCCACGCCCTCACGCCCGCCGTTCTGCGTGAGGTGGGCCTGCATAGCTTGATTAATCTTTCTCCTCAAGCATGGCCATCGACTACCGGCGCTGCCCTGATACGCTTTTACAATTCGCTTCCGGCAAATGCGCCTGGTGAGCCCTTAAAGAGTCCCGCTGAACGTATGAAAGCCGGACTATCTTCTCTGATGGCGCCTGTACTAACCAAAATTCGGCTCTTGCAGGAAGTCAAAATTAAAGAGAATGCGTTCTTATTATGTGCAGCCGAACGGTTCAATAACGATACATTTCACGAACAGCAGTCCAGGAGTGCGCTAAATGAACTTGAGTTAAGTAAATTTCATTTATACAAATTCGGCATTGAGCATTTGCCACAAACCGATCAAGAAAATCTTATCCGCTCAAGTAGTGAGGGTCGACTAGAAGTATTTGTACCCGAAGTGATTTTATATAAAGCCGAAGACGATAACGCCTCTTATAAAGCCACACTTACTGCAACATCTGGATTTATTGTCGGAACCGGATCCACACACAGCACGGGGTCTTCCGAATATTATTTATTTTCAGAGGAGCGCTCCTGGAGCTCCCCGGTTGTTTCCAGAATTACGAAACAAATAGCGGGCGATGTAACAAGGTACGTGAATGACCATCATGCCACCTTTACCAGCGGCGTCCGGTTCCAGCCGTCCAGCCAGATTAGCTTTGAGACTTCATCTATCTTTACATTTGGAACAAATCCAGATGAAATCGCCATCGCCTTGAGTGGGTTGTACAACTTCCCACCATCGATACATAAAAGATTTATCGATGCGTCAGCGGAGAAACCACCATCGACAACCGTAACCGGAAACCTCCATTCTACAATTTATGCATTCGGAAAATTCCTTATTGGAATGATTCCAGAGGGAAGTTGCGTAATTGCCGTCCTTGACACAGCTGAAATGATCGCACTGCCCGCAAATACCGACGAGGGTCTCGCGGAGCAAGGAATGGCAATAGGGACGGATGCCTTATTTTGTTTCACCGGGATGGTCAGAGCAGAGCAGGCAAGTTATCTGATTCCCTCTGTTCGCCCTCCTTTTAACTTCAGAATTTCAGACGAATTTGCGGAATCCAAGATTACAACGCATCTGGCAAAACAAGCGCCCGAAACCGGCTCAAAAGTGGATCTGAAGCAGGAGAGAAGAAAGCTTGCGGCAAGTACTCATATGGCGATGAAACCAAAGGACTTACAGTTTAGAACTGGGATTTCCGAATTTATTGACACTACACCAGCTAAAATCGTAACGCTCCCTAACAAGATTTCAGTTCGGGGAAACACCCTCAGGGTGCCGCGCAACTTGGCCCCGAAAGGCCTTATACAAAAGTCTGAGGGTGGGCAAATATATATCGTCATGGGGTTAGCTAATTCAGAAAAAAAAGTGAGTTACCTCTGGAATGAGCCAAAACAAATATTGGAATTGCAAACCGATCAATGGTTGAAGTCATATGAACATCTGCTCGATCAAGATCCGCAAGTTTTATCCACATTTATGCGTAAATTTCCCCAACCCTCATCCTCAGCAGATGTAGCCGGCATGTTATACAACAACAAACGTCTCAACAGCGTGCGCCAGATCAAATACCAGAGTTTCTTTGATCATCCGCCTGTGCAGGCAAAGCATGGTATCTACAGCGTAGGAGACCGTGAATATATCAAACTTGAGGGCGGATTCTATTTACTCGAAGAACAATCCGAGCCCAGTGGAGAACGTCGTATTAAGGGAGAGGGTATTTTGGGAAAGGGCATACCGGAAGACTTACGTCTTGATATGAAATATGACGGCGCTAATTGGTACGTAACGAACAATCATTTGATTACACCCATGAGCGAACTTCCCAAGACTATTACTTCTTTTAACGCGGCAATAGAACAGGGGTTTAACCTACCAGAAGGTTGGTCGACATCCACGATGTACGTTGATCATTTTAACCGCGATCAATTTATTTTCAGCTTTCATGATAAGGAAGGCAGAATCCAGTATCGCTCTGGCCCGGACCGAAATGATGCACTCGAAGAACTTACCACTGAAAAATTCGATGAAAAGCAATGCCGAGTGAAACGAGCGCCACCCGTCAGTTTGCAAGCAAGCTGTAGTTCGCCGGCCGCGTATATTTCTCCTCTGCCATCCGAATCCATGCGTAGACAAGCGATCAATGAGCTGGTTGCATTAGACATTGAAACGCGTCCGTTTTATGAACGCCCACTGCTGCGACTTGAAATACTTCGCGATGCTGAAAAAATTCAAAATGTGTTCCACACTAATCCTGAACTGGAACTACACTTTTCCACCATAGCCCTCCTTATCCGTAGAGAAAGATCAACATGGCTGCGCATAATGAGCCAAATGAAGACGTTGCAATGGGGAACTGATACCGTACCGGCAAAAAGTTTATTGCGCCTGTCAAATTTTTGGAAAGGCGTGCAGGACCATTTAAAACGTGCATCGTTTGAAGATTTTGGAGGTCAGGAATCGGCGTTAAACGATATCTGCGAGACGAACCTGAAACTCTGCGAGAGCCAGCGATCCTATAGTGAACTGAAAGAGGTTTATCTTAAAAAAGTAGTTACGTTGAATCGGTTAAGTAATGAATACAAAACTGACTTCCTCATACCACAACAAAAAGCCACAACCCGCTTATGGAAAGTGGTTATAGGTCCCGTTTTAACCACAAAGTTTACTAAGGCTGAAGACTGGACATTCGAGATACATGCGAGAGGTATATCGG
>NZ_JASJXA010000031.1:0-57057 GCF_035018905.1 Glaciimonas sp. Gout2
TAGTTAAATGTTTGTAAATTTTCGCCATGGCGGCACCTTACAGCAGAAGGTGTTGCACTTGGTCTTTGAGAACGCCCAGCTTCCAAACAACTATTTGCAGAATTAAATTCTCAATAGGCCAGTTAAACGGATTTAACTGAGTGAAACACCTGGTTTTTGCTCTATTTTTTTGAAAAAATCTTTTTTATCTCTTTAGTTAACGATTTATAGATATAAATAGTAGTAATAGTTAACGACGACATTTTTTGTGGATAACAGCATAAATCTGTTTGTAAACATACTGTTAAAGAGTGAATAAAGCTTGAGTAAACGTTGTATGAGTAAAGGATAGTTGCTGAATAAAAAAGAAATGCGTCAACAATAACGAGATATCCCCATTAATAGATCGACATATCCACAGCCTTATCCACATTACTTCTATTCATTTAAAATATTAAGCACGACATCAGCCAGCACATCTGGTTAGTTCGCGTACGGCATATTGCATGTCAATTTGGGCTTTACCCAATGAGGCAATTAGTGCATAAAATCACCTAAGGCGATTCACATTTGGTGCAAATTTGCGAAGTAAGGAATCAAAATAAGGAGTCGAAATAGGAATGAAGCGCTATAGAAGCCAGAATGAACGCTCTAAGCATCCGGGACGAACGATACAATCGCTTTTTGCACCTCAAGAAGCGATTGTCGAGCATTACCTGACCTTGAATTGCGCTCCGAATAGGAAAGCGCCTGACCGTCCGAAGGAAGCGCTTGGCGCGGAGGGTGTTTGCTGCAATTTTTGAAGGCGCTTAATGGAATGATTAGCGACTGCTATTGATAAGCCGAGTAAAACATGCTTAGACATCTAGTGAGAGTCTAGTTGTAAGTTTCAATGTGCTGACGGAGGTATCACAGGTTTAAGTTTGACTTCTGCAAGTAACGACGCGCAATCTGTCTGCTGGGTAGAGCCGATATTCACCAGTGGCAAGATCGCTGCGACCGGAAATAGGACGCCAAGCGCAATCGCGCTGCCAGCCTTTAATGCCAGTACACCCTTATCAACCCCTACATCTGGGTTTTTGAAGGTCCCAGCGACGTATAGAGGCGATCTGAAGGAAATTATGCGTAGACCTTTGCTTTTTGGTTTGACATTCAGCGCCATAACCTCGGTCTTCAGATTAATCTGACCATTGACGGTAATCATTGCATCATCCGTATCCAGTAGGAATGTTCGTGTCTGCATGACGCCATTGACAATCACAAAGTCGCTAGCCAGGCAATTGAGCTTTACCTGTTTATCGCCGAAGAGTTTAGACAGGACAACATTACCGACGTTCAGACCGGCTGCCTCCAGTATGAATTTACTCAGGGTTCCTTGGTTAATCAACGTTTTGAGTTCGCCGTTAGACGTCGCCATTAGCGCTGCAACAGAATTGCCCGTACCCATCAAGGCAGCATCACCATTGATCTCACCAAGGCTGGCGCGGGCTGACTCAAGGGTTGGGAAAAGACGATTAATTTTCAGGTGCCGAGCTGAAAGCGTTATTTTGGCCTTCATAACTTTACCGCTACCGTCCAGCCTGATGGTTGAAATCAGGTTTCCACCCGCTATACCGAAATCTAACGGCGTCAGTGATAGTTGGCTGTCTTTTAAATGGATATTCGTTTTGAGGTCTTGAATAGGCAGGGCCTCAGACCGGATGATTTTTTTAGCGGTAAATTTTACATCAGCATCGATACTGCCCCAACGAGATGTATCAAACTGCTCCGTCGGAAGCACTTTGTCGGCGGGTTGATTTGGTGCTACGCCTCGGTTAGCTTTACTTGCATTGGAATCTGCTCCGATTAACGGACCCAGGTCGACCAGGCGCAACTGATTTGATACCAATGTGCCCTTCAATAATGGTCTTGGATCTCGTGCCATATAATCGAGTGTCCCGGATAAATCGCTTGAGCCGACGTGACCGTTAAAATTCTCGTAACGCCACTCGCCGCCGCTAGGCTTGACGTTGCCGATCAAGCGTCCTTCTGTGGAAAACGGAGGTGTTGCTGGCAATAAAATACCAGTCAACGGATACAAATCAGCCATACTTGTTGCGGATAGTGTTAAACGCAAATCGAGCGCGGCCAGATCGCTCGGTTTGGTTAAACTTCCTTTGATCGCGATGATGGTTTTTCCGATGTGCACGTCCGCTTCTAGTGGATAGGGCGCATTCACATTCTCCAGCGATAATACTGCGCCGGCTTTGCCTTTACCGCTGACTGCTGCTTT
Organism: Glaciimonas sp. Gout2; assembly: GCF_035018905.1. NCBI lineage: Bacteria > Pseudomonadati > Pseudomonadota > Betaproteobacteria > Burkholderiales > Oxalobacteraceae > Glaciimonas > Glaciimonas sp. Gout2. Next base: position 2,252 of record NZ_JASJXA010000031.1, read on the forward strand.
GTTAAAACTACCTTTTACACTCCAACCTAACCCATAACCCTCTTTTGTAGTGGTCGGCAGAGTCGCAATATGCGCGTCGATATCAATTTTTTTTATTGGACTCAGCAACCGTATCGTGCCTTGCGTTAACACCACTTTTTGCAGGTTTACTTTCCATTGGCTCGGCCCTGTTGAAGGAAAGGTCCAGTTATTCTTACCATCCGCAGATTGTTCAAGCATGACGACCGGCGTATCGAGTTGCAGGTTCGGAATGATGATGCGTTTTTCAAGTAGCGGTAGCGGCTGTAACGTAAAGGTGACCTGACCCACTTCAACCATATGCAGACCGGTTTTTGCCCAATCGGGGTTGGCCAGCACAATATTTTGCGCCGTAAGTTGTGGCCACGGAATCCATTTGTGCCAACTGGTTTCTTCTGTTTGCGGATTAAACCAATGTAATGACAAATCACCGTTAATTGCAAAGGGGCGGCCTGCAGCATCGCTAACGCGCTGATTTAGCCATGGGCGTGCCAGATTCCAATCGAAAGTCAGCATAAAAACCACGCATAACGCCAGCAGAATAAATAAGCCGCCGAGACACCATGAAAAAATTTTTAACAGGCGAAATTTGGTAGTAGTCATATCAATATGGGGATAAACATATGGGGTTAGACATGCTGCAAATTTCAATCGGAGAGTAAATCGTTAGCGTGGACTTATCACGTGAAAACTAGTCACTTGGTCGATGTGCACACATCAAACTCTCAGGCAGCGAATGCAATATATCTTTCAGCACTACCATGTTAAAAGCATGGTTTTTTGCGGTGCCGTCGTGCGATGTTAGGTAGTAAAAAGAGTATTTTGAGTCTTTATTCAGCCTATTTAACCAGATTAATAGCTTGAAGAAAAGCAATGTTTACGCATGAACCTATTACGATAATATCGGATGTCTACGAATTTATACATGCCTAAATCAGAGATTAGTGTCAGATGGCGTCGCTAAAGTGATTCATAAAAAGATGATTAGCATCGATTCACGCCGCTTAGGTGCATAGCCAGTAAAACAGCGCGGCAATAAAGTTCACGTTTAAAGATGAATGTCACCAATGCCTAATATCGACGTTCTGTGCAATTTCACAAATAAAAAAGGCCATCGCTTTAAACGATGGCCCCGCGAGCACGCAATAAAGCCAGAAGAGGTTGAAGCCTTAAGCTTCTAACGTCATCAAACTGGCATTTCCTCCCGCTGCGGTAGTATTCACGCATAGGGCGCGTTCGGCCACTAATCTCCACAATGGAATTGGTGCATATTCCGATGTTTCAAGTACTGGCACAAGAGCACCTTCGCGGGCAGCCAATAACGGATACAGTCGCTCCAGATCGGCACCATCAACCAGGGCAAAATGTAACGCGATAGTATTTTTATCGGCACGGTCAGTCGTATTGCTAACCGTGTCAATGATACGAATAGTGTCGTGTACAGCTTTTGGTAATCCGCTTGGTATTAAAGCATATGATGCCGCTTCGATGATTGGTGTGTTGCCGGTAGCAAGTACGGCTGCGAGCTGATTTAACATGACTGCGACCGTCCGTGCACTGCATAACACCGCACCGCGGGGTGCGAACGACAGCGTATTACGCTCACCCGTTGGTCCCGGCAAGACCATCGATGTTCCAAGCCAGCTATGATGAATATATTCCTGACCTAACGCGGCAATACGTTGATGGCCGTGCGTTTTTGCCCAGCCCAATAAGGATTGCAATGCTGACGTGCCTTCTTGAACAATCGTATTGGCCTCGTGAATGGTATGCGCGCCTAAATTAGCTTCGGCGTTGCGCTGCAGACGTTTCAGGTATAACGGGCCACCCGCTTTTGGACCTGTCCCTGATTTACCTTCTCCACCGAACGGTTGCACGCCCACTACTGCGCCAACAATATTCCGATTGACGTAAATATTACCGACATGTGCACTGCGTGAAATGAAATCGATAGTTTCATCAATGCGCGAATGCACCCCAAGCGTGAGCCCATAACCGCTCTCATTAATCGCATTAATGAGCTGCGGTAACTGTTCGCGGGCATAGCGCAAAACATGTAATACCGGACCGAAAACTTCGTGTTTCAATTCACCCAGCGAACCAATTTCAATCAAAGTTGGGGATACAAATGTGCCATGGTTTTCTGCCTCAGATAATGGCAATTGAAAGAAGTCTTTTGCTGTCACCTTCATCTTATCAATATGCACCAATAATTTTTCTTGCGCTTCAGCATCAATAACTGGGCCGATATCGGTAATCAGACGATCGGGATTGCCAATACACAATTCTTGCATTGCACCTTTCAGCATATGGATTGTTTTGTCTGCGATATCATTTTGCAAACATAAAACGCGCAAGGCAGAACAGCGTTGGCCAGCGCTATCAAAAGCCGAACTCAGCACGTCAACCACGACCTGTTCCGGAAGTGCACTGGAGTCCACAATCAATACATTTTGACCGCCGGTTTCAGCAATGAATGGCAGATCAACTTTTTCCTTCGTTGCGCGATCTGCAAGCGTGCGATTAATCAATTGCGCAACTTCCGTTGACCCAGTAAAAATAACGCCTTTTACACGTGGATCAGCGGTTAATCTGGCACCCACGGTATCACCACGACCCGGCAATAATTGCAGGGCAGCACGTGGAATACCAGCTCGATGCAACAATTCTACTGCTCGTGTGGCGATCAATGGCGTTTGCTCAGCCGGTTTAGCAAGTACGACATTTCCTGCTGCCAGCGACGCGCTGATTTCACCAACAAAAATTGCTAATGGGAAATTCCATGGACTGATGCACACTACTGGACCAAGCGCCAACGCGTTTTGCGTATGACGAATTTGGGCGGCGTAATAACGTAAAAAATCAACCGCTTCACGCACTTCAGCAACGCCATTGGGTAACGATTTTCCAGCTTCACGGATAGCCAGCGCAATCAATTCAAACTGATTTTCTTCAAACAAATCGGCAGCTCGCATTAACACCTCTGCCCGATCTGCGGGCTTCCTTGTTTGCCAGTCCATGGCGTAAGATGTTGCTACATGCAGAGCGGTTTCAATGTCATCAGCGCTAGCCTCGACTACGGTACCAACGATATCGCGATGATCGGCCGGATTCAAAATTTTCTGGGCTTCGCGTGTTGCCGTAACTGTAGTTTCCTCACCAACTTGATCGACGGCAAGTAAAGGTTTGGCTTGCCATTGATTGCTGCGGAATTGCTGAAATGCGGTATCGATGTCACGCAAAACATCTTCGTTGCTGAGATCAACACCAGCCGAATTTTTTCTTTCAGCGCCATACAATGCACGCGGCAATACGATATTGGCATGCGGTTCACCGCCGAGCTTACGGGATTCTTCCAATGGATCAGCAATCAGCATATCGATGGAAACATTTTCGTCCACGATTTGATTAACAAACGACGAGTTCGCACCATTTTCCAGCAAGCGACGCACCAGATAAGCCAGCAGTGTCTGATGCGATCCGACGGGCGCATAAATTCGGCATGGTTTGTTCAGATTTTGTTTTCCCACGACTTGATCATAGAGCGTCTCACCCATACCGTGCAGGCATTGAAATTCATAATCGTTAATCCCTTTTTCTTCTGCCCAGCAATAAATAGTCGCCAATGTCCGCGCGTTATGTGTGGCGAATTGTGGGTAAAGTACATCCGTTGCAGCTAATAATTGTTGGGCGCACGCAAGGTAGGAAACATCGGTATAGACCTTGCGGGTGTAGACCGGATAGCCGGGCATGCCATCGACTTGCGCACGTTTAATCTCAGCGTCCCAGTACGCGCCCTTAACTAGTCGTACCATAAACTTTTGACCGCTGCGGCGCGCCAGATCAGCCAGATAATCGATGACGAACGGGCAGCGCTTTTGATAACCTTGTACGACGTAGCCAATACCCTCAAAACCGGCAAGGTCAGGATCGAAAGCCAACGCTTCCATTAAGTCCAGAGAAAGTTCAAGTCGATCAGCTTCTTCGGCATCAATATTCAAACCAATGTCGTATTGCTTGGCTAACAGCAACAGCTTTTTTAGGCGTGGCAGTAATTCAGTCAGCGTGCGATGCTTTTGAGCACGTGAATAGCGTGGATGCAGGGCGGATAATTTTACCGAAATCCCTGGACCATCTTTGATCCCACGACCATTCGAGGCGCGGCCGATAGCGTGAATCGCTGTTTCATAGGAAACATAATACGCAGCCGCATCTTCTTCGGTTAATGCGGCTTCACCCAACATATCGTATGAGTAGCGATAACCGCGTTTTTCATTGTCGCGGCTGTTGACGAGCGCTTCGGCGATGGTTTGCCCCGTGACAAATTGGTTGCCCAGCATTCGCATAGCGACGTCTACACCCTTGCGGATTAGCGGTTCACCGCCTTTGCTGATGAGTTTGGTCAGCGCCGAACCGAGACCGCGCTCGCTATTGGTGCTGACTAATTTGCCAGTGATCAGAAGGCCCCAGGTGGCTGCATTGACGAACATTGATGGCGATTCGCCCAGATGACGACGCCAGTCACCTTTGCTGATTTTGTCGGCGATTAATCGGTCTGCGGTCTGATGATCGGGAATGCGTAATAACGCTTCAGCAAGGCACATTAGCGCCACGCCCTCTTCTGACGACAATGAAAATTCATGCATTAACGCGTCTACACCCGACGCACGTGTACGTTTGTCGCGCACCGATTGCACCAGTTTGCTCGCCAGTTGGGCACTCGCCACTCTTGCGCTCGAACTATCTTCCACCTGGCCTAGCAACCATTGCACCGCAAGCGATTCATCACGGCGATAGGCGGCGGTGATCGCTGAACGCAAAGGCGATGGATTGCGAATCACTTCAGCATGAAATTCGGTGAAGGGGATTGCGCCCAGCGAGGAAGTCAACGTGGATTGCGTCGGCATGGTATTTTCTCAAAATAGGTAAAAAAACAATAAAATAAGGGAGGAACGGGTAGAATTGCTGAATAATGCTAAGTGCAGGCGAATCGTTCGATTGTAGGCGGCATCACGATGGATTTATTCTGGTAATACAGGTCTCTATCAAAATTTTGTTATTAATGCGAAAATTTAACCGAATAAAATTCTTCCGGAAACAAGCAAAATGCTAGATAAAATAAGCAAAAAAATTCTATCCGAATTGCAAAACGATGGCCGGATTAGCAATGTAGACTTGTCAGGGCGCGTCAATTTATCACCAGCGGCTTGTCTCGAGCGCGTACGTAAATTGCAGGATGCTGGTTACATCATGCATTACACGGCTCAACTCAATCCCCAACTGCTGGATGTCGCGTTGCTCGTGTTTATTGAAGTGGTCTTGGATCGTACGACCCCGGAGGTGTTTGATGCCTTTAGCAAAAGCGTACAGGTAATCCCAGAGGTTTTAGAGTGCCATATGGTCGCCGGCGGCTTTGATTATCTGGTTAAGGCGCGGGTAAAAGACATGAACGCTTATCGCGAGTTTTTGGGGAAATCGTTATTACAGCTGAAAGGTGTGCGTGAAACCCATACTTACGCAGTGATGGAAGAAGTAAAACATACCACAAAGTTGCCAATTCGATAGTCTTGATACTCTCAGAACTTACGCTAAAACGCCCTGGCGGGGGGCTTTCCCAAAGCACCCACGCTGGCGATTTTTCAGGTGCTTCCTCTAATTGCCAGTTCAAAGCCGAGATCTATTCGGGCTTTTTCTATCGGTTTGCCTTTTAACGTTTTCAGTAAGAGTTCGGCGGCGACGTAACCGATGTCGTAGCGTGGCGTGACGATTGTGGTAATTGCCGGAATGGATTGGGCGGCCCACGGCAGATCATTAAAACCAACGATGGCCATTTGCGCTGGCACTGCAATGCCACGGCGCTGACATTCAAATAGCACCCCAAGGGCCAAGTCATCGTTGCAACAAAATACCGCGTCGCAATTCGGGGTCTGCGCCAGAATTTTGGCGAGTAACTGCGCGCCAAGTTCGATGGTCGAAGGTACTGGCAACAGAATTTCCAGATTCGGATTCAGTCCAGCTTCCATCAAACCTTTTCTAAAACCTTCGCGCCGTTTCATTGACCTGGGATCTAGCTGGGCTGCCATAAACGCGGGACGTTGATAGCCGCGCTCGATGAAATGTCTGGCAACACTGTAGCCCGCTTTTTTTTGCGAAAAGCCGACGGTCAGATCATGACTGCTTTTGCTAAGATCGTACATTCGGACTGCCGGAATATTATTGGATGCCAACATCACTCGCGCAGATTCTTGCTGCTCAATACCTGTGAGCAAAAAACCGTCTGGCGCATGCGCCATATAGGTTGCGATCAGTTCACTTTCTTTATCGGCAGAGTAGCGACTCTCTCCAATTAAAAATTGATAACCTGCTTGTCCGAGGCAATCGCGAATTCCACTGAGCGTATCGATAAAAACCGCATTGGTCAACGACGGTACGATGACACCGATTACGTGCGACTTCGATGACGCCAACGTGCTTGCGGCCTGGTTCGGCACATAACCTAGTTTTTTGATTACGGTGGTAATGCGATCACGTAAATTTTGCTGGACAGAAGCAGGAGATTTGATTGATCGCGACACCGTCATTGGGCTGACATTCGCAGCCTTTGCCACGTCCGTAATGGTCACTCTGCCGGTGGAACGTCCGCGACGTGCGAGGTTGATTTTTGCACTCACCGCTTCCGTATCCTGTTTTGTGGTTTGTTTTGTCGCTTGTTTTTTTGTACTCAAGATACTATTTTTTTCGTTTTTACCTATTATCAGGGTTTCTGCTTTAGTCATATAGTGCGTTCTATTTCTGTGAATTGACCGGTCCGCGCTAACAAGTTTTTTACTTAAAAGTTGATCTTACGCGCTTTAGCACTGGCTTTATCGTCTATTTTCGAGTGTTGTGATGTTGTTGTAATTTTCAGGATTAGATAAATTTTAATACCTGACCAAGAAACGCTTATCGGGGTCATTGAGCGAGATCGGTTTTGTTTTTTATAAGATTCTCTGGAAAGCAAATTAACAGAGAAAATAACCAAACTATTTTCGGACACAATTTGACAGAAAATAACGAGTCGGCCAAGATACGCCATTAAATGATAGCGCTACCAAACTGTACATTAATATACATTTTAGAGCTTATCGTTTTGACCGCAACACAGGTTAGAATTGTTTGATGATGGCTTTAGTGATAGTAATGTTGATAGCAATGGCGATAGTTGACCTGAAAGTAACGGCTATACCATCCGACGCTATTGGTTGAAGTAGATGCTTTTGTGCATTATGAATTAAAGAACAAATTCCGAGGAAATACGATGTCACTCCAATCAACACAGAACACAGCACCTATGGTGCAACGCAATATTAAAAATAATCAAAGAAGTGTTGAGGAAAATACTCAGGAATTTATGCTCGGTGTGGATATCGGCACGACCAGTACCAAAGCCGTGTTGTTCAGGATAAATGGTCAAGTTGTGAGCCAATTTGCGGTGGAGTATCCCTTAATATCAACAGCAGCAGATATGGCCGAGCAAGATCCGGCACAAATCTACGCAGCCGTCTTGACCAGTATCGCGCAGGCCGTCAAACAAGCCGGGATCAGCGCGCATGTGCGTCCTGCGGAAATTGTTCTGGTCTCTTTTAGCGCTGCCATGCATAGCGTGATTGCGATCGACAAAAATGATCAGCCGCTGACCAACAGTATTACGTGGGCCGATAATCGGGCTGGCGCATGGGCCAACAAAATTCGTGACGAAATGGACGGTCATGCGATTTATTCTCGGACCGGAACGCCGATTCATCCCATGTCGCCGTTATGCAAATTGATGTGGTTGCGGCATGATCAGCCGGATGTTTTTTCGCGTAGTGCACGTTTTGTCGGCATTAAAGAATACGTGATGCATCGCATGTTCGGACAATGGCTGGTCGATCATTCCATCGCCTCTGCGACCGGTATGTTTAATTTGTTTGAGATGGATTGGGACAAGGCTGCGCTGGCATTGATCGGGGTTGACAGAGCACAACTGTCGCAACCGGTTCCGACTACACATCGTTTAGACGATTTGCCAGCAACCTTGGCACAGCAACTCGGCTTAATGACCACAACGCCGTTTATTATCGGTGCGAATGACGGCGTTTTGTCCAACCTCGGCGTCAATGCGATTGCGCCCGGACAGGTTGCGGTCACTATCGGCACATCCGGTGCGATGCGCACAGTGGTTGAGCGTCCTGTGACCGATCCGGCGGGCCGTACTTTTTGCTATGCATTGACCGAAAACCATTGGGTAGTTGGTGGACCGATTAACAATGGTGGCAGTATTTTACGGTGGGTGCGAGACGAGTTAGCGACGCAAGAAGCGGCCGAGGCATTGCGTTGCGACCGCGACCCTTACGAAGCGTTAATGGACATCGCGCAACAAGTCAGGGCTGGTGCTGATGGTCTGCTATTTCATCCCTATCTGGCTGGTGAGCGCGCGCCATTATGGAATGCCGATGCCCGCGGCTCATTCTTCGGATTGGCATTGCACCACGGTAAGCCGCAGATGATTCGCGCTGCATTGGAAGGCGTCATTTTCAGCTTGTATAGCATTTTGCCGGGAATCGAAGAGTTGATCGGACCGACCAGGCGTATGATGGCGACCGGTGGTTTCGCCCGTTCTGCGCTTTGGCGCCAAATGATGGCAGATATTTTTGATCGGGAAGTGGTGGTGCCGGAAAGTGTTGAGTCGTCGTGCCTCGGCGCGGCTGTATTGGGTTTATATGCGTTAGGCCGCATATCCTCGCTTGAGGCGATTGCCGATATGGTGGGATCGACCCATCATCATCAACCGCATCCCGAAAGTGTGGCGATTTATAAACAATTATGGCCGATTTATGCCGCTATTCCACAGCAACTTTCACAGCAATATCGTCAACTGGCTGCGTTTCAGCGGCAATAACGGTTGCGGAGTAATTTGTATGACGATTGGCTTGGTCGGATGATGGATGATGGATGATTTGGAGGTCGCTCTGTACTGTTCGGCGTAATTAAATGGGAACGAGCGACTGCCGAATCTTTACCATCCGTAGGGCAGCTTTATCGTCGATATTCACTGGTCAACTTACTCCGCGCGATGACATACCGCTTCAACGCGATTGCCTGCAGGATCAATCAAAAAGGCGCCGTAATAATCGGGATGGTAATCAACCCGTAAACCTGGTGCGCCATCATCACGACCACCCTGTTCCATTCCTGCGTGGTAAAAGGCACGAACTTGCTCGCGGGTCTTTGCCTTAAAGCACCAGTGGCGTTTGTTATTGAAGTTGGCATCTGGCGATAAATAAATAGCGAGATAGGTGTGAGAATCTTCGCCCGCATGGCAACGTGTTCCATAACCCATGGCATCGTCGAGATCGTAGACCTTCTCGACGCCTAAGGCACACATGATCGCGTCGTAAAAAGGTCTGGCAGTAGCAAAGTCGGGAACCGCAATGGAAACGTGATCTAACACCGACATATTGACCTCAAGCTCTTTTGCCTCAACTATTGCGCGAACAAATAGATCGCTTTTATTTGCTCACTATTGTTGCAATTTATTTGCAGTTTATTTGCAATTACTCGCTATTACTTTTTCTCGACAATTTCCTGCGTAAATTTCGCGTGAGCTGTTGCCGCCAGATGGGCGCGTAACCATTTGTGCGCAGGATTGCGCACGTCGCGCTCATGCCAAAGCATGTCGACATCCACGGCCGGCGTGGCAAAGGGAAGCTCACGTGCCACCAGCACGTCGGTCATTCCGGTGGCGCCAATTAAATGGCGTGGTAATACGGTAACAAGATCTGAACTGGCAACTACCCGGCCAGCCGTGAAAAATTGATTTACCGTGAGCAAAATCCGGCGCTTGCGATTTAAGCCCGTTAATATTTCTTCGATCAACCCATGCGCCCGGCCAGAAAAACTGACCAGTAGATGATGCGCCTCGCAATACCCATCCAGCGTGAGCGGAACTTGTGCCAGCGGATGATCCTTACGCATGACACACACGTATTCGCCCGTATATAAGCGTTCGTGGTGCACCGGTGAGGCAGAAGTGGTCTGACTACCGGCTAACTGCGCTGTCACGCCGGGGAAAAAACCAATTGCCAGATCAACATCACCACGCAATAACATTTGGCGTGGATCACGTGTGGTTAGCGGGACCATTCTGATATTCAGTTGCGGTGCTTCCTGTTCAATGGTGCGCACCAGCGACGGCAACCATAGTGCTGCTGTTGCATCAGCCATTGCCATTTGAAAGGTAGTGTGCGCGCGCGAGACGTCAAATGTTTCGGGGGTAATTGCCGTTTCCAGATCCGTCAGCGCACGTCGTACCGATGGCCATAGTTCTTCTGCATATTGGGTCGGTTTGACCCCGTGTGCGGTGCGTATCAGCAGTTCGTCATTGAGCGAATAGCGCAAGCGCTTGAGCGCGTTGGAGACTGCTGGTTGTGTCATTGCCAGACGACTGGCGGCCCGAGTGAGATTTTGCTCAGTCATTATTGCGTCGAATACGCGCAGTAAATTTAAATCAAGCGTCAGAAAGCTCATGTTCGGGCCAGGGTCAGTTATCGAGTGTCAGTAATGATAATCCGGTTAATAGCGGGCTATCGTTAGTTTAGATGCAAAATAAGTGCATTCATTAAGTGTATAACTGTTGAGAAAAAGGGGCTAATACAATTTCGAGAGTTTTATAAATATATTGCGATGCAATATGATGCTTATCAAAAGTCTAATATGATTGTTTGATCATCAACGGACTGATGAAAACCTATTGGTGAATTTCTACTTTTCAGCGAAATTTTGCTTAAGAAGGTATACGCAAGAGACATAACAGATATCCAAAATCACGATTGGATCAGTGGTCCGGCAAATAATATACTGCAATGCACAAGATCAATATTATTAACAAGCCAGATATCATGTCATTTTTAGCCTTTACTTCCTCCGCCGCTTTATTAGATTCTCCGTTGATGCGCCTTGCCGGAGAAACCGCCAGCACGTTGGTGTGGCCGATCATCGGATTGTGTGTTGCGATAGTGCTGGGCATGGTATTTAAACCGTTATTACGCGGCCTTTTTCGCGCGGCGTTGTTACTAATCAAGCCACGCAAATCGTTGGAAAGTCGCATAGCAGAAAACAAGATGGTCGGCCGCAAGTTGGCGCGGCGCATGGCAAATGATGAGGCGGGTAGCCAACCAAGTCTGGCCGCTGAACTACGTTTGTTAGCAAGTAGTAACTAGTTCTGGAGGCGATATGGGGCGGCACACCTATTCGGATCGAGAGCAACAGTTTGCCTCGATAGATAAGCGACAAATAGCAATTCGCCCGCCCAAGCCTAACGCTAATGCGTGGCCAAAGTCTCGCAGTCTGGCGTCAATGTTGCCTTCTTTTGTTTTATCCTGTGTATTGACCGGCTTAATGTCGGCTTTGATGCGGTTGATGTGGTTTGGTGTTGAGGGACATTTTTTCAGCACCTGGATCGAAAATTGGCTGACTTTATGGCCAATCGCATTTCCGATCATGTATGTGTTGCACGCGCCGTTGCAGAAACTGGCGGCGTATATCTCGCCCCATTCGACAGTCTAAGTTGCTGTTGTAGTAATTTTGGAAGCGTAATTTTTTGATCGTTTTTGCATCATCGTTTTGTACGGTATCTGGCACAACCCTAACACTTTTTTTGCCTCACCGAATGTCTCCTCCATCCTCCCCGGGTGGATTCTACCCACCACGCGGTGCGCTGGTGGGTTTTTTTTGCCCGTCTTGCAAGTGTGCGTTGTGATGTGAGAATTGTGGTTTAAGTAATATTTAGTGAAAATATATTAAAAAAATATATATAGATCCCTTTAAAAAGCAAAAAAAGCGCAACCGGACCTCGATTGCGCTTATGGGATTACTTTGGCACAGTGGATGCCATCAAACGGTTACTGCGCGAGACGTTTTTCTAGTGCCGCTTTGACCTCTGCCAGTTCCTTTGGCAGGTGATACTTCAGTTTCTCGAATAACTCGGTGTGCAGCGCAGTTTCGGCCTGCCATGCAGCTTTATCTATCGATGTAATTCGATCGAATTGCTGTTCGCTAAACGCAAGACCATCCCATTGCAAATCGCTAAACTGTGGTGTTGTTCCGAATAGATGTTCCACGCCGCCAGCATTGTTATCCAGGCGGTCCAGCATCCATTTCAAGACTCGCATGTTGTCGCCAAATCCAGGCCAGATGAATTTGCCGTCGTCATCGGTTTGGAACCAGTTGACGCAGAAAATCTTCGGCATCTCCGCTGGAGAAGCGGCAATCTTGCGCCCCATATTTAACCAATGCTGGAAATAGTCGCTCATGTTGTAGCCGATGAACGGCAGCATCGCAAACGGATCACGGCGCACCACGCCTTGCTGACCGACTGCCGCAGCAGTAGTTTCCGAGCCCATGGTAGCCGCCATGTATACGCCTTCGACCCAGTTACGCGCCTCTGTAACGAGTGGCACGGTAGTCGAACGGCGTCCACCGAAGATAAATGCAGAAATCGGTACGCCGGCAGGATCATCCCAAGCCGCATCAATGACCGGATTTTGTGTCGCAGCGACCGTAAATCGGGCATTCGGATGAGCGGCTTTCGCGCCAGTTTCTTTGGCGGTTGCCGGTGTCCAATCCTTACCCTGCCAGTCGATCAGATGCGCCGGTGCTTCTTTGGTCATGCCTTCCCACCAGACGTCGCCATCGTCGGTTAAAGCGACGTTGGTGAAGATGGTGTTGTCTCGCATTGACGCCATGCAATTGAAGTTGGTTTTTTCGTTAGTGCCGGGAGCGACGCCAAAATAACCCGCTTCTGGATTGATGGCATATAAGCGACCATCGGCACCCGGTTTGATCCAGGCGATATCATCACCGATAGTGGTGACTTTCCAGCCCTCAAAACCGACCGGTGGAATCAGCATTGCAAAGTTGGTCTTACCGCATGCCGATGGAAATGCAGCGGCCACATAGTGTTTTTTGCCGGCAGGAGACTCTACGCCAAGAATGAGCATGTGTTCTGCCAGCCAGCCAGCATCACGCCCCATGTTCGAGGCGATACGCAGCGCAAAGCATTTTTTGCCGAGTAAAGCATTGCCGCCGTAGCCTGATCCATACGACCAGATTTCACGCGTCTCAGGGTAGTGAACGATGTATTTTGTCGGATTGCAAGGCCACGCCACGTCCTTTTGACCGGCTTGCAGCGGCGCGCCAACTGAGTGCACGCACGGTACAAATTCGCCATCGGTGCCCAACACGTCGTACACCGCTTTGCCCATGCGCGTCATGATGCGCATATTGACCGCCACATACGGGGAGTCGGAGAGTTCAACCCCGATATGGGCGATATCAGAGCCGAGCGGACCCATCGAAAACGGCACCACGTACATAGTCCGACCTTGCATGCAGCCCTCGAATAAGCCTGCCATGGTGATCCGCATTTCAGCTGGATCGGTCCAGTTATTGGTCGGACCGGCATCTTCTTTTTGTGCAGAACAAATAAAGGTGCGATCTTCCACGCGGGCGACATCCGAAGGATCGGAACACGCCAGATAACTATTTGGTCGCTTGGCCTGATTCAGCTTTTTCATGGTGCCAGCAGCGACCATTTCAGCGCACAGTTGATCGTACTCTTCTTGAGAGCCGTCGCACCAATGAATGGCTTCTGGTTTGGTCAGCGCTGCAATCTCGTTTACCCAGTTAATCAGTTTTTGCTGTTTGACAAAGGCTGGCGGCGTAACGGCCAGGGCGCGTAATATGTGAGCGCTGTAAGGGTGATTCATAAAACTACCTCCAATATAGAAATTTTAGAAATGTTTGGGTGCAATGGCAGGCCGCCGCTTCATGATCACTGGCCGGTAATATTCTCGGGTTGGCGGCGACGCTACTTAACTTTGGTTTTTTATCTTTTAAAACAAAAGCATGTGTTTTATCTGTGTTCTATATTCGGTAAAAATGGACTCTTTTCAAACTTGCCGAGCATTAAACTGTGATGCTGTACCATCCCTTTATCGGTGTGTTTATGTTATTTTTCTATGGTGCAGATCGGCAATTACTGGCAAGTAGGTATTAATTGTACACTCGAATTGTAGTAAAAATGACCAACTAATGTAGTAAGGTATTTGCGGTTTTGCGTATGCCGTTGCTTTATTACGAGATCGTGAATTTATGACTCCCTCAAATCTTTCCTCGCGAAAAATAATATGAAAATAGCCATACTTGACGATTATCAAGATGCCGTCAGACATCTCGAATGTTTTGCATTATTACAAGATCATGAAGTGAAGGTATTTACCAACTCTGCGCGTGGAAGCGGCCAGTTAGCGATACGTCTCGCCAGTTTTGAGGTTTTGGTTCTCATTCGTGAGCGGACGGTACTTTCTAAAGCGCTACTACAAAAATTACCCCATTTGAAGCTCATCTCTCAAACCGGAAAAGTAAGTGGTCACATCGATGTAGACGCCGCTACAGCGTTAAATATTGCCATTACAGAGGGATCTGGTGACCCGACTGCACCAGCTGAATTGACTTGGGCATTAATTATGGCGTCGGCACGACGGATACCGCAATACGTGCATAATTTACAACAAGGTTTGTGGCAAACGGCATCGTCAGAACCGCAATTCAACGGTCTCGGTGTTGCCTTGAAAGGACGCACGTTAGGGGTGTGGGGATACGGAAAAATTGGTCGTATGGTGGCCGGTTATGGAAAAGCATTCGGTATGCGCGTGATGATCTGGGGCCGCGATGCCAGCCGTGCTGCCGCGCTGGAAGATGGCTATCTGGTCGCCAGTTCAAAGGAGCAGTTCTTTGCCGAAGCGGATGTTTTGTCGCTCCATCTGCGCTTGAACGAGGCAACCCGTGGAATCGTCACAGCAGAAAATTTAGCAGGTATGAAGCCGACCGCGATTTTTGTTAATACTAGCCGTGCCGAATTGGTGGCGACTGACGCTTTGTTGCCAGCACTGCAACAAGGACGCCCCGGTTTTGCGGCGCTTGATGTGTATGAGTCCGAGCCTTTGAAGCACGATAGCCTTTTGCTAAAAATGGACAACGTGGTGGCCTCGCCGCATTTAGGATACGTAGAAAAAGACGGGTATGAATTATATTTCCGTACTGCGCTACAGAACATCGTGGACTTCGCTAACGATACGCCAAAGAACGTATTAAATCCTGCTGCGTTAGCGAATCGCTAACTATAGACCGCCGCGCTTAATCGTAAAGCTTAAGCGTAATGATATTGTTCTGTATCTCGGTGCGTCTGGCGCCGTGCCACAACCTTGCCCATCCTGGCGGCCACGGCAATGCCGGTCCGCTGTATTCCGGTACTCCGCTACGGACCGGGATAACCGGCAAGCTATCCGGCATGCTTGCAGCCTTTGCCGCGTGCCCGCCTGCGCCGTTCGCATCCCAAGCCAGACTAAACGCATAATCCGGCAATAACGCATCACAAATCGTGGCGAACCAACGCGTGTGCTCTTCATCATCGCCCAACGCTTGTGCAAAGCCTTGCGGGTCGAATTGCGCCAGTGAACTGGCAAGTTCACTGGCCGAGGCACCGGGATTGTCGCCCCATCCCAGAATCGGATTAAAGTTGTAATCAGCGCCCGAGCCATACCATCCCTCGCGTCGTGGTCGCTCCAGCCAGTTATGGCGGCCACAAAATAAATGCCAGCGCCAATGCATGCCGGAGGGTTTCGGCCAAGTGTATAAATACAAACGCTGATAACCGGCGTTGTGTAACTCACGCAGCATCGCCATCAGGCGCGCATGCGGCATCCGATCCGGCGGGGCATGTCGAAACAGTATCGGTTCGCCATCTGCATGTTGGATCTCGTCCGAGGACAAATTTAGATCAAGCGTGCGTATTTCGCTACCGAAACGCGCCGAAATCCAACCGGTCAGCAAATTGACCGTGACGATAACGCCATATCCACGATAGCGATGAAAGATGACTGTGCCGGGGGCTATAGGTTTCATGAACTAAATTGCATTAATGAAAGTCAAAGGGAAATGTCATCTAAAAATGTTAGCAAAAGGTCCCGCAATTAAAAAGCTCCCGTCAGTATAATCGGATCATCCACAAGGCAGAAAGGACTCGCCACATGAAGCCACGTCCAGATCACTCAATCGACCAACGATCAAGCCAACACGGCACGCCAGCCAACAATCAACCAGACGGTCCATCCAATAGTCATTTTGATAATTCGGATAATAATCGCGCTTACCACCAAGGTAGCCATCAAAGCGACCATCAATTCCTCAAGCGTAACCTTCCTGGCGACACGCATGCAACCCCTTATAATGATTTAAGCGTTACTACATCGCCCTATCGCCTTAATCGACGCGATCTGTTTTTGCTGGCGGGTGCGAGCTTTGCCGTGATAAGTCTGCCACGCTGGTTACAGCAAGCCTCGGCGCAAACAACAACTAGCGTCACCACAGCACCTAATCCGAAAACTCAGCAGCAGAGTGATTTTCTTGCCTTATCTGCATTGCTTACCGCCAAACTGAAACCCAATTCGGCAGTCAGCGCGCGCCTTTATGCGGTGCTCAGTGCGCAATTCGTTGAGTTCGAAAAGCATTCCGCTGATCTATGGCAATTTGTGCAGATCAAAAAAATCAATGATGTTGATGCGTTGGTTGGAGCGGTTGCTGATAACGCTGACCTGAGCAAGGTTTTGCATCAAATCGTCAGTGCCTGGTATTTGGGTGTCGTTGGTAGCGGCGTGCAGGCAAAAGTGATTGCATTTGATCAAGCCCTCATGTTTGATCCGGTACGCGATGCCGTGGTGGTGCCGACTTATTGTCGTGCTGCTCCCGGCTATTGGGTGAAAAAGCCCGCGCAACTAGTGGCCATGAAAGCGAGGGTATAAGGATGGCTGATAATTTATCTGCAGACGTCGTCGTAGTCGGTTCCGGCGTGGCTGGCGCGCTGGTCGCGCATCAATTGGCGAAGGCTGGCATCTCGGTGCTGGTGTTAGAGGCCGGGCCACGGCTGGAGCGTTGGCGCATTGTTGAAAACTATCGCAATACTGCCAGCAAAGATGACTTCATCTCGCCTTACCCTTCGACCAAATACGCGCCGCATCCAGAATACTCGCCAGAAAACAATTATCTGATCCTTAAAGGCGAGCATAAATACAACTCGCAATACATCCGCGCGGTCGGCGGTACGACATGGCATTGGGCGGCGGCGGCATGGCGTTTTTTGCCTAATGATTTCAAGATAAAAGATCTTTACGGCGTGGGTCGAAACTGGCCGATCAGCTACGACGAATTAGAGCCTTATTATTATCGTGCTGAAGTAGAACTGGGCGTTTCCGGCCCTAACGATGGCACCGATCTTGGCTCCCCGCGCAGGCAGCCGTATCCAATGGATCATCTGCCGTTGTCGTGGAATGACCAGCGCTTTAGCGCCGTCGTCAATGCTAACGGTCACAAAGTGGTGTCTGAACCGGTGGCACGTAATAGTCGCGTCTATGACACACGTCCCAACTGCTGCGGCAACAATAACTGCATGCCGATTTGCCCGATTGCCGCTATGTACAGCGGCATTATTCACGTCGAAAAAGCGGAGCAAGCTGGTGCCAGAGTGCTACCGAACGCCGTGGTGTACCGTATCGAAGTCGATAGCAAGGACCATGTCACGGCGGTGCATTACAAAGATCCCGATGGCACGACCTACCGAGTGACGGGAAAATATTTTGTGCTGGCGGCAAATGGTATTGAAATTCCAAAGTTAATGCTGATTTCGACCGATGATAAACATCCGAATGGCATTGGCAACAGTTCTGATCAGGTTGGTCGCAACTTGATGGACCATCCCGGTACGGGTGTTACTTTTCTTGCCAACGAAGACATGTGGCCGGGACGTGGGCCGATTGAAATGACGTCCATAGTCGATATGCGAGATGGCGCTTTTCGTTCGGAATATGCAGGTAAAAAACTCCATTTAAACAACATGGCGCAGACCAATCACGCAGCGCAGGCTGCGTTGCAGCAAGGATTGGTCGGCTCAAAACTGGACGCAGAAATTCGTCGTCGGGCAGCCCGCACTGTCAATCTCAACAGTTTCCACGATATTTTGCCTAATCCCGATAACCGCATACGCGCCAGCACTGAAAAACGCGACGCGCTTGGGATTCCGCAACCTGAGATTACCTACGCCATCGATGATTATGTAAAAAAAAGCGCGGTCCTGACGCATGAAACCTATGCCAGTATCGCCGCCATGTTTGGCGGAACCGAGGTCAAATTCGAGGATGATTTCGCCCCGAATAACCATATTATGGGTGCCACGATTATGGGCGGCGATCCACGCGATTCGGTGGTTGACGCCCATTGCCGGTCACACGATCACGAAAATTTATTCATCGCCAGCAGCGCCGTGATGCCGGTTGCAGGAACAGTCAATTGCACGCTGACCCTTGCCGCCTTATCGTTGCGCATCGCTGATACCTTGAGGACAGTCCTATGAAAACGGCTCCTTATGTTAAATCGTTGTTCGCATCGTTATCGATGAGCATCGCTATGGGTGTGGCAACTTACTCAGTCTTGCCTGTGACGATTGCGGCTGTCGTCACGTCGGTACCGCAGGTGGCGGCCGATGTGGTGGTGTCTGACGGGACTTCACGCGCATCGGCGGCAGCGATGGCTACGGCGACCAATCCGGCCAGCAGTGCCGATCAGATCAAGCGCGGAGAGTATCTGGCGCTAGCTGCTGACTGTATCGCCTGTCATACCGTAGACAAAGCCAAGCCGTTTGCCGGTGGCTATCCGTTAGCGACGCCATTCGGCACCATTTACGGGCCGAATATTACGCCTGACAAAGAAACCGGTATCGGCACCTGGACTGACGAAGAGTTTATCCGTGCGCTGCATCTCGGTATCGGAAAGCACGGCGAACACCTCTATCCCGCTTTCCCGTACACCTCATTTACCAAACTTTCACGCGACGATGTTTTAGCAATCAAGGCGTATTTATTCAGTTTGCCCGCCATTAACCAAAAAACACCGGAAAACAAGCTACCGTT
Organism: Glaciimonas sp. Gout2; assembly: GCF_035018905.1. NCBI lineage: Bacteria > Pseudomonadati > Pseudomonadota > Betaproteobacteria > Burkholderiales > Oxalobacteraceae > Glaciimonas > Glaciimonas sp. Gout2. The sequence continues at coordinate 21,310 of NZ_JASJXA010000031.1, forward strand.
TCCACTCAATCAGCGCGAATTGCTGGCGGGCTGGAATTTGTTTAATTTTACACCAGGACGTTGGCAGCCCGATCCCGCCAAAAGTGTGGAATGGAACCGTGGCGTGTATTTAGTTGAAGGACTGGCGCACTGCCAGGAATGTCATACCCCGCGCAATATCACGATGGGCGTCAATAGCAAGCTCGCCTTTAGCGGTGCCCAATTGGGTGGCTGGACAGCCTATAACATTACGCCGGATGCCGTCAGCGGTGTGGGCGGCTGGAAGGACGCCGAACTGGTGCAATATTTGCAAACCGGCGTGGTGGCAGACAAAGCTTCCGCTGGCGGTGGCATGGCCGAGGCGATTGAACACAGCCTGCAATATCTCACCGATGCCGATGTGAAGGCGATAGTGACTTATTTGCGCAGCGTTCCGGCGATCCATAATGAAGGCGATCTCAAGCCGCGCTACGCGTGGGGAGCGCCATCCCAAGATGACGCAGATTTACGCGGTATCGCGCTAGTATCGAATAGTATTGTCGCGTCCGGTGGCGCAGAGTTGTTTAGTGGAAATTGTGCGAGCTGTCACTCAGCCAGCGGTTCCGGCGTAGTGGGTGGTTACTATCCATCGTTATTTCACAACACCGTGGTGGGCGCGCGGGACCCGAGCAATCTCCTCATGGTGATCCTTAACGGCGTGTCACGTAACGGAAAGAGCAACGGAAAGAGCGACGAGGCTTTCATGCCGGGATTTGCCCAACATCTGACTGATCCGCAGATTGCCTTATTGAGCAATTATGTTCTGAAGCAATACGGCAATCCGGACGGTGCGACGATAACGGCAGATCAGGTAAAAATACAACGCCAGGGCGGTCCCAGGTCACCGATAATAGCGTTGCTGCCGTGGGGAATGGGTCTCGGCGGTTTAATATTGCTTTACCTGATTTATCTGTTCTCACGGCGCGGTGGACGTAAAGCCGGTCGTCGTGAAATACAGCGCACTAATACCAATGACCAACATACCCAGCCACCAAAAAAGGAAAGTTAACGCGTATGGCACTCCGCATCATCGCCACCGGCGGCACATTTGATAAGCACTATGACGAAATCGCTGGCAAGTTGACTTTTGCCGCCAGCCATTTACCGCAAGTGATTGCACGCGCGCGCATCACTGCAGACCTAGAACTGGAAGAGTTGCCATTGCTGGATTCGCTCGACATGCAAGACATTGACCGCCGCCGGGTGCTGGCGTCATGCACGCACGCGGTGGAAGAGGCAATCGTCATCATTCACGGCACCGACACCATGCAGGATACCGCCGCGGTGTTGGGTGCTGCCAATCTCGCCAAAGCAATCGTGGTCACGGGTGCCATGATTCCGTACGAGATTGCCAATTCGGATGCGCTGTTTAATCTGGGATTTGCCTGTGGCGTTGCACAATTTTTGCCGCATGGCGTCTACGTGGCGATGAACGGAAAAGTATTTGGCTGGGATAAGGTTCAGAAAAATCGCGTTGCTGGCGTTTTTGAATCGATTTAAGCGGTATTTCGCTCCGCCAATCGTCAATTGGTAAAGCCCGATCAACCTACAACCGGGCTTCCATCAGATACTATAGAGTCAGATTCAAACACTTTCAAAAACATTAACCGTGTTTTCCAGCGGAAGAACTATCTGTTTGATTGGTTTTTAGAAGCGATGTTGAATACCGCCAATCACGCCGGTCTGACTATTACTAAATCCAGCATCGTCGCGAGACACCCCAACCAGTTGGTTGTTTTTGGCTTTGGCGTAAGCGGCGCTAAGGTACAAGTCCGTACGCTTTGACAAGGCATACTTGGCGCGTGCAGAGTACATAATCGGGTCGGCATCTTTGCCGCTCGCGACATTTTTAATATTTTGATAGTAGATTTGACCAATCAGGGTCCACACCGGCGTCACGCGGTAGCTGGCGCCGCCCCAAAACATGTCGCTACGCAAATCCGCACCGTTGTTGGCCAGTGTTTTTTTGTAATTGCGATAGCCGAGGTTCATTTTCCAGTCGTCGTTCAATTGATATAATCCAGCTAGATGAATGCTGGTGGCTTTGTCGTAATCGTTCCGTAATGCCGGAACGGCAGCACCGTTCGAGCGATCATAAGCCGCTGCCAGACTGATCGGGCCAACGACATAACCCACGCCAAGTGCGTATTTAGCGCTATCGCTATTATTGCCAGCGACTTCGCCGAATCCATACGTTGCGCCGAGTTTGACGCCACCAAAAGTACCTTGGTATTTAATGATATTGGCCGCGTTGGTAATCATCCCATCTTTGCGACCACCGGTTGCATTGCCGGACGTAACCCAGGAATATTGGCCCGAGTAACCCATCAAATCGAACGGCAGAATAAAGTCGTACGTCGTCGTGTATGAACGACCGGCAATAATCCGACCAAAGGCGCCTTCCAGACCGACGTTTGCCTGACGACCGAACAATGTACCTGGGCTATCAAATTCGCCGGTGTCGACTTTGAAACCACTTTCCAATTGGAATATGGCTTTCAAACCGCCGCCTAAATCTTCAGCACCTCTAAATCCAAGGCGCGACGTGTTCATGGCACCCGAGCTTAGACGGACGACGCCATCTTTTTTTGCATTGGCGTTGTTGGTGTATTCCACACCAGTATCGATCAGTCCGTACACGGTAACGCTGCTTTGCGCATAAGCGGTCAGCGCACAAGTATTGAGTACAACTGCGGCGAATAAACTTCTTTTCATTTCGTCTTCCTCTAGTGATTTGCTTAAATTTCTTGCCATCTACAGCGGCAATGATGGGACAACGGTGGGACTACAAAAAAGCTTCATAACATCTAAGGAACCGACAAAATGTCATTTCATTAGCGGCCCTGATTAACAGCGCTCAGTCATTAAAATGCCCACAGCGCCTCTTGCGGCAACTGCAACCAGTACTCGCCCGGATCAAGTCGGTGGTTGGCGTAAGCACGCAGTCCTACGGTGTCTACGGCGTCACCATTCTTAAACAGACATTCCCAGCGATCACCCAGATACATGCACGTGGATAAAGGTAGTTTGATGGCGTTTTCGACTGATTCGCTGGAGATGCGTACCTGCTCAAGGCGAATGATCCCGATTGCCTCTTTGCCGTTGTTGCTACCACGTGCAGTGGCTTTTACCGTGCCGCCCTCCACTTCCAGCAGCGCCAGATCACCGTCACGCTGCAGCACTTTTGCCGGCAATCGATTATTGCTACCCATGAATTCGGCGACGAAAAGTGTATCCGGGGTCTGATACATACTTTGAGGCGTACCTTGCTGTTCGATCTTGCCGTTATTGAGCAACAGGATGCGATCCGAGATCGCCATCGCTTCGGCCTGATCATGCGTGACCATCAGCGCAGACAGGCCGAGTCGCACGATTAGCTCGCGCAAAAATGCACGCGCCTCTTCGCGCAGCTTGGCATCCAGATTCGATAGTGGTTCGTCGAGCAAAATAACTGGCGGGTTGTAAACCAGAGCGCGCGCAATCGCTACCCGCTGTTGCTGACCACCGGAAAGTTGATGCGGAAAGCGTTCGCCAAGATGACCCAGACCCAGTTGCGTTAAGGTGTTGTTAACCCGCTCGGCAATGTCGGTTTTACCCATTTTTCGTAACTGCAAACCGTAAGCGACATTGTTAAATACGGTTTTGTGCGGCCACAATGCATACGACTGAAATACCAGACCGAGATTACGTTCTTCGGCAGGTATTTCCAGCTTGCCGTTGCCATTAAAAACGGTACGTTCACCGATTTGAATCGTGCCGGATTTTGGTGATTCGAGTCCCGCCACAGCACGCAGCAATGTTGTTTTTCCGCTGCCGGATGGGCCCAACAACGCAACGACTTCGCCACGTTGTAATTCCATCGAAACACCTTTTAAAATCTGATTGGCACTGGCTCCGGTGCCGTAGTCCAGATAGAGATTGTTGACACTTAATTCGCTCATGATACGTTTCCTGAATAAGATGGTTTAATCGTGCAACTTGACGCCGAAGCGCAGCGCGATACCGAGGCCGATAGCCACTAAAAATATATTGATGAAAGAAAGCGTCGCCACCAGATCGACCGAACCCGAAGCCCATAAAGAGACGATCAATGCACCGATCACTTCAGTACCCGGCGACAGCAGATAGACGGCAGTGGAATACTCGCGCTCAAAAATCAGAAACACCATCAGCCATGCGCCGAGCAAGCCGTAACGTACCAGCGGCAGTGTGATATGACGGGTGACCTGACCGCGTCGTGCGCCGACTGCACGTGCGGCTTCTTCCAGCTCCGGTCCTACTTGCAATAGCGCTGTGGTGATCAGGCGCATGCCGTAAGCCAGCCATACAACCGAATACGCAAGCCATACTGAAAAGATCGTCGAGCGTAGTTCACGCATGACCGGAATCACGCTATCTACCATCCAGTGCGCAAAGAAGTTATCGTGACCCTTGAACACATCATTGAGCGCCGAAGGCACGAACAGGAACACCCACAAAAATGCCAGACCAGCCAACAATCCCGGCACGGCGCGTGGGACCAGTACGCTGTAATCGAGAAAGCGTGTAATGCCGTCCGGCTTGCGATGCATTGCCAATGCAATGCAGCAATAACAGGCCACCGTGATACCGCCGCCAATGACGCCGATCAATACAGTATTAAGAATTCCGCGCATCAACGATGGCTGCTCAAAGACATCGATGAAATGTTGCACAGTAAATGCGTCTACCAGCGAAACGCCGTAACCCCAATGCGACACAAATGCACGTAAGGCAATACCCGAAAGAGGTATCACGATGGTGAAAATGATCCACATCGCGATGAGTGCAAACGCAGGCCATTTCCACTTTCCAAGTGGCAGCGCCTTCTGGCGTGCGCCCTTCCCTTTTATAGAGACATATTTGTTGGCCGAACGCAGCAACCAACGCTGCATCATCACTAATGGAAACGTAACCGCAACCAGACACACGGCGACTGCCGCCATCAAATGATAAGACGGCGTTCCGAGCTTGTTGGTGAGTTTGTATAAATACGTTGGCAATACCAGATGACCTTCAGGATCGCCCAATACCAGTACCAATCCGAATACTTCAAAGCCCAGGAAAAATACCAAAACACCGGCATACGCCAGCGCTGGCGTGATCATCGGAAGAGACACATTCAGCGCAACCTGAAGCGGCGAGGCACCAGCGACGCGGGCTGCTTCTTCGACATCTGCACCCAAGCTTTTGAGTGCTGCGGACGCATACAGATAAACATGCGGCACATGGGTCAGGCCAGCGATGATAACAATGCTGGGAAACGCATACACATTCCACGGATCGCCTTCAAATCCAACCAGACTCAACAGGTTTTTGACCCAGACGGTATAAAAGCCAACCGGCCCCATCGATACGACATAACCGAAACCGATCACCATCGGCGAGACAAAAATAGGAACAAGCAACAACGGTGCGATCCAGCTACGACCGGGAAGGTCAGTACGGATCATCAAAAACGCCAACATGCCGCCCAATGGCACCGCAATCAACGCAAGACCGGCGGCAAGCATCATGCCATTAGCAAATGCCTGCCGAAAATCCGGATCGTCAAATATAAAGCGATACGGCTCCAGACTTAATTCTTTTATCGGCGCAAAAAAGGGTGCTGACAAGAAGCTTTGATAAAAGATCAGTGACAGCGGGACAAACACGGCCAGCGCGGTCAGTGTCACCACCAGCCCGCGCGGCCAGTTCAGGCGAAAAAGCCACGCTGCCCACGTGCGGCGCGCTAGCGAATGTGAAGCAGAAAGAGTGTGCATAGTGTGTACAGTCCAGATCAGAATGCAGATAAAAAATGAGTGCCAAAAAAGCGTGATGCCCGTGCGAACGGCGTGTGAAATCAGCGCAAATACCAACCGCTCTTCAGAATTTAGACGTGAAGTGACCTTCCGTCCTGCGCCTGGTAAGGGACACGACAGTTGGTCGACTTTCAGAAATCAGTTAGATAGAGTCAGTTAGAGAAAAGTAAAAGTTGGCAAAGGCGCGAGATACCGACCGTTAGCGCAGTTTGCTATTAAATAGTTTGAACAAAATGCTGCGAACAGTCACATTCCAGAGATTACTTTTTACCCGCCGCCGCTTTCCATTGCTTCAGAAAAGCTAGACGTTTGGTTTGATCCAGATATTGCAACAGCGCTGGACTAACAGGAATCGGTTTGAGTGCCGTGCCAAGTTGCTTGGTCAACTCTGACATTGTTGAGGGACCGGTTACGTCGCTACGAATCGCAAATAACTGTGCTTCATTGGCGACGATAGTTTGTCCTCGTTTCGACAATAGATAATCGAGCCACAATTTAGCCGCATTGCTATTTTTCGCCGATTTGTTGATAAACGCCACGCGTGACATCACCAGGTTATAGTCGGTGGTGAACGCCACCCCTAACGAAGGGTCTTTCTTTGCACGGCTGAGCGCGTATGAACCCAACATGTTGTAGCCGATCAGATTTTCACCCGATGAAATCCGTTCCAGCATCGTGCCGGTAGAAGACTGAACCCGCACCGCAACATCGCCAAGTGCCGTAGCAAGTTCCCAGAATTTTGGATTATCTTGTGCGTCTTGGGTAATGAAAGAGAAACCAACGCCCGATTTTTCGATGTCGTAAGTGGTGACTTTATTACGATATTTATCCGCTTTGGTGGTCAGCAGTTTTGTGAATGCCGCGTGTGAAGTAGGAACTTCATCGGCCGGTACCAGACGCTTGTTATAGACGATCGCGATTGGCTCGTAAGTTGTGCCGTACGCCGTGTCTTTATAGTTCGCCCAAGCTGGAATCGCACCCACTTCCGGCGATTTATACACAGCACCGTAACCTTCGGACACTAGTTTGACTTGCAGATCCATTGAGGATGACCACAGCAGATCCGCGGTCGTGCCGCCCGCAGCGGCCTCGGAGATAAAGCGGTTGTAGACTTCGGTCGAATTCATATCGTTGTATTCGACTTTAATACCTGGATAAAGGGCACTGAAATCCTTGATCAGCGGTTCGGCTGCTTTTGAATCAGTGGCGCTATAAATCACCACCTTGCCTTCTTTTTTTGCCGCTTCAATGATCTTGTTATAGTCCGCAGGATATCCAGCGGGCGTCTGCGCCAATACGCTTCCGGTGGCGGCTAGCGAGATTGCTGTGACCAACAAGGTCAACGATTTTTTTGGTGTAAGCATAGGTGTTATCTCCTGATTATTGGTTGTGTAGGCATGGGTGTACCGAGCGAGCATTGTTGCTATTGCAAAAACGATATTTTCTGAATAACTATCAGCCGACGAACTATTGTCCGACGAACTATCAACTGACTACCGCATCAACCCCAGCGCGGTTGCCTGTTGTCCGTATTGATCTACCGTTTTTTTGACATAGTCGGCGAGTGCTTTTCCGGTCAGGGAAAACGGATAAAGTCCGCTCTCAGCGCGCAAACGATTGAATTCAGGCGCCGCCATCATCTGGTCGAAAGCGGTGACCCAGTGCTGATAATCAGCATCGGATATGTGCGGGCCCATATAGACCCCGCGAATGATGGGCCAACTCACATTAATGCCTTGTTCCCGCGCTGTTGGTACGTTCGCCAATGCGCCGGGCAAGCGGTTGTCGGACAGTATCGCTAGAATGCGAATCTCGCTATCCCGCGCGTGCAGCGTCGCTTCTGACGCATCGCCAGATACCACCTGAACATGACCGGCGCGCAATGCGGTAAATGATTCACCACCGCCTTCGAGCGCGACAAAACGTAAGGTTTTCGGATCAATTTGACGTTGTCTGGCGAGTAAGGATACCTTCAGCCAATCTTGACTACCGACCGTGCCAGAAGCACCAATGGTGACCTTGGATGGGGTGTCTTTTAAGGCTTTCATCAGATCGCCCAAATTCTTATAAGGCGAATCACTACGCACGGCAATCATGCCATAATCGGCACCGACTGCCGCCACCCAGCGCACGTGGTCGGGGCTGGCGCGTCCATATTTTCCCTGTGCCAGATTGATCAGCGAACCACCAGAAAATATCACCAGCGTTTGCGCCTCGGCGCTGCGTTGCGTCACGATTGCGTTCCACGCTACTGCACCGATTCCGCCAGGTATATAACTGATACGTAGAGGAATATCGTTTTTCTGATTTTTATAATGAATAGAAGGAAGCAGCAAGCCCTTTTGGATAAGCTTGCACGATAGATCCATGCCACCGCCTGGTTTGGCCGGCACCAGACATTGCGTACCGCTTGGCAGTTTTGTTGACACAATGGTATTGGCAGACACGCCAAAAGCGGTCGATAGCAAGCAGACCGCACTGGCGTATGCCAAAGTTGTTCGAAAGTTCATTGTCTCCACCCACAATCTAGTGTTGTCATCGCATCTCTGTCGCTATTACACCTTCTGGGTGTAAATACAACCGACCTTATTTAAACTTCAAGGACGATTAGGGCAGAAATGGAACAAGGGGTTTTTATAATTAATTGCATCATAGCCGGTCGAATCTTTCAGTTTCCTTTCAGCGCTGGATCGAATCAAAAATGTTGTATTTTTATGCGCCTCTCTGCGCAATACAATATCGGTTAATACTGATGCGCGCTTTTTTTAACTTTTTTCATAGCTAATAACTGCGTTTTGCCAAACTGACCATTCTATGTAAATATTGGCGACTCATTCAAACGGCTTCTGACGATTATGCGTATTCTATTAATTGAAGATCACGTGGAATTATCGCGTTGGCTCTCAAAGGCGTTGCGAGATGCGCATTGGACGATCGAATGCGCGATGAACGGTGCCGACGCGGATTCTCTCTTGCATACACAGCAATACGCGCTGGTAATTTTAGATTTGACCTTACCAAAGATGGATGGACTAGAAGTCCTGAAGCGTCTGCGTGCCCGCGGCAGCAAAGTTCCGGTCTTGATTCTGACCGCGCGCGGCGATGTACAGGATCGTGTGCAAGGTCTGAATCTGGGCGCGGATGACTATCTGGCCAAGCCCTTTGAGCTGGCAGAACTTGAGGCGCGGGTAAAGGCCTTGGTGCGGCGTGCGCAAGGTAACGAAGGTTTGATTTATAGCTGTGGCGCGTTACAGTTTGATACCGTCTCGCGCATGTTCACTTATGGAGAATCGCCTTTAGCATTGACCCCGCGCGAACATGCGGTGCTGGAGGTATTGATGACGCGTGCTGGTCGCGTGGTGTCGAAAGAAAAGCTTTTTGATGAGGTTTTTTCACTCGCTGATGATGCCAATCCGGATGCGATTGAAATTTATATTCATCGACTACGCAAGAAGTTGGCAAGCGATCAAACCGGTCAGGTCGCCATTACCACTTTGCGCGGTTTGGGATATTTGCTGGAGGCGCAAGCAGAATAATGCGTCCGCCAATATTTTCTGCAGCATCCGCTGAAAAAGCGTCGAATAAAGCCTCCCAAAAATCGCTTGGGACCTTGCGTAGTCAATTATTACGCTGGCTTCTTATCCCGTTGTTATTGCTGGTAGCGCTAGACGCTGTCTCGGTGTATCGCAATGCGCTGGATGTGGCTGATCTGGCGTATGACCGGGCTTTGCTGGCCTCGACGCGAGCGTTGGCCGAACGCGTGTCGATCGTTGATGGCAAGGTCGTGGTTGACGTGCCATACGTTGCGCTGGATAGTTTTGAGACCGACACGCTGGGACGGATTTATTACAAAGTGACCGGGACGAAAGGTGAATTTATTTCCGGCTACGAAGATTTGCCAGCGCTTCCACCAAACATCCCGCGTTCAGAAATTTATCCTGCGCTGGTGCGTTTTTATCACGCGATCTACCGTGGCGAACCGGTGCGCATAGCCGCACTTTACCAGCCAGTGTATGACGATTCGATGCGTGGTATCGCCCTCATTCAGGTAGGAGAAACGATGGATGCGCGGAGTGCGCTGACACGACAAATTTTGTTTGGTACTTTGTGGCGGCAGGGCTTGTTGGTGACCGTCACTGCGTTGTTAGTATGGTTCGCGGTCAGAATAGTGCTGCGTCCGTTAATGCAATTGAAGACAGCCGTTGAAGGCCGAACGCCGACCGATCTGACTGATTTCGATGCAAGTCAGGTACATACGGAAGTCCGGCCGCTGGTCGCTGCGATGAATGGCTATATGGGACGTCTACAGACCTTGATTACCGGTCAGCGCCGTTTTATTGCCGATGCCTCGCATCAGTTGCGTACTCCGCTTACCGTATTAAAAACGCAGGCAGAATTGGCATTGCGAGAACTTGAACGAAATCCACAGGACCCCCAATCGATACGTGATATTCGTGAGATCGTCCACAGCATGGCATCGACTACTGATGCAACGGTACATCTGGCGAATCGACTACTGACTTTGGCGCGCGCGGAGCATGGTGTTGCCGAAGGTGGGATGGTACCGCTGTCGCTCACCGCCGCAGTGCGTCAGGTCGGTGTAGAACTGGCACCGCAAGCGGTCAAGAAGCAACTCGATTTATCATTTGATGCTGAAGAAGATGTGTCAATCAACGGCAATCCTCTGATGCTGCATGAGTTGATCACGAATTTGGTAGATAACGCCATTCGTTATACGCCACCGAATGGAAAAATTATTTTGCGCGTGCGACGTGACGATCAAACTCAGCACGGATTATTTGAAATCGAGGACAGTGGCAGCGGCATTCCTGAAGCGGACCGCGAGCGTGTTTTTGCAGCCTTTTACCGCGCGCCTTCAGCCCAACAATTGAACCCAAGCGGGGCTGGATTGGGATTGTCGATCGTGCGTGATATCGCTGCGGCGCATCATGCGTCGATTCTGCTTTCAGCGCCATCAAAAAAAAGCGGCTTAAAAGTGTGCATCACTTTTCCGTTACGTCTTGCGGCAATTGATTAGGCTTATTGCCGGATACAATTTCTGAAAATTTATGTGCGTTTTTTTGCAGCTGATTATGAACTCTGCTACGAAAATATTTACGAAACCATGTCAAAAATAGTTTATCAAGCAACGTTCTAAGTATCTGATTAAGTTTTTTTTCAAACAAAAAACCTTCATCATTGCCTTTAAATTCTCTCCTGTTTTGCTATCACACCTAAGTTTTTTTCTAAAAAAATATGCACTTTGAAGCCTAATATTTTAGGTCTTTTACTTATTGGTTATATCAACCTTCAATGGCTATAATTTCGACCGACCGGTTTCAAGGTTCTTAAGAATAGTCATATTGTTGCATTGATAATTTATGACTAATAGCGTCGGAAGACAAAAAAGCGCACTCAATCGGTCCTCTATTCAGCTCCAAGAACATATGACGTCCGGTTAAACGACATCCCGTTTGTGTGAAGTCTCGTCTACACCGTATTAGCTTTAGTAAAGGCTCTCCAAGCAATTCATGAAAAAAAGTATTTGTCTCAAGCAAAGTGATGTGCGGTTAAGCATAGTTAAATACAGTATCGGTTTATTTTTATTATTCACAGGCACTTTTTCCGACGCCAATAGTCAGGCTATCCAAACTCCCGCCAGCGAAGAGCAACGTCGGCGCAGCCAGCTTGAGGCCGCTGAGCGCGTGCGCCAATTGCAATCACCCAATGTGGTGTTGCCAACAGCTGTCGCCACTGGATCTTTAGCAGATATTCATTCGCTGACGCTACCTGACGAGTCACCTTGTTTTCAGATGAATCAATTTGAATTAGTAGTGCCATTGCAGCTATCACCTGCCGCCCACGTAGCCGGTGCAAGTCAGCTGGCTTTCGATCCTTTTCGTTTCGCACAAAACTACCTGAATCAATACAGTGGCCAATGTATCGGTCAACAAGGGTTGAATGTCATTGTGCAGCGCCTGACCAACCTTATTATGCAAAATGGTTACAGCACCACGCGGATTGGCATTCCTGAACAGGATTTATCAGCAGGAACACTCACACTGACCTTGGTACCTGGCGTGATTCACGCCATCCGTTATACAGATTCGGGTTTGCATGGCACACCACGTAATGCGTTTCCAACCGGTGCGGGTCAATTGCTCAATCTGCGTGATCTCGAACAGGGTTTAGAACAACTTAAGCGTGTGCCGAATCAGGATGTCGATATGCAGATCGTACCGGCCGATGCACTTGGCGAGAGCGATGTGATGTTAGACGTCAAACGCACTAAACCCTATACCTTGAGCGCAAATTTTGATGACGGTGGCGCAAAAGGCACTGGGCAATATCAAGGTGGCTTTAATCTGGGATTGAATAATGTACTGGGTGTCTCTGACATTCTCAATCTGGGTATTAGTACCGACGCTGATCGTCAAGGCGACAATCATGGTACGGGCGGCCACAGTTTGTATTACGCAGTGCCGATGGGATATTGGAATTATGCACTTTCTGCCAGTGACTATTCCTATCACCAAAAGATTGCTGGTAATAACGAAGACCATATCTCTAGTGGCAAATCAAAGAATCTCGAATTCAAAGTCACACAACAATTCCAGCGCGATCCATCGCAAAAAAATAGCTGGCAGTTCAAAGTCGGTAAGCGATGGAGCACTACCGCAATCGATGATGTCGACATTGGCGTTCAAAAGCGCAATACCGCGTTTGTGGAACTCGGTTGGGTGCATACCCATTACATCGGCAATGCCCAGCTTGATGTCACCTTAGCTAATCGGTGGGGCACATCTGCTTTTGGTGGCATGGGCAATCCAGAAGGCCGTCCATCCGATTACCCCACGTTTATGTACACGATGCAAACCGTCGATGTAACCTTGGTTGCGCCATTTCAAATGGCGTCGCAACCTCTGACATACATCGCCACCTTCCGTGGGCAAAACACCCGTTCTCCGCTCTATACAACAGATCAGTTTTCTATCGGTGGCCGATACACCGTGCGCGGATTCGATGGTGAATTAACCCTGACCGGCGAGCGAGGATTTTACCTGCGCAATGAACTCAGTCTACCGATTGCCAATACGGCCCAGTCGGTCTATGTGGCGGTCGACTTCGGCAAGGTTTATGGCCCATCGGTCCAGTATTTAGTCGGTGACACCCTGGCTGGCGCAACTGTGGGCGTGCGTGGCGGCTACAAAGGTTTTACCTATGACTTGTTTTCGGGATGGTCTTTATACAAACCTGCGCAATTTAAAACGGCTACACCATCCATTGGCTTTAACGTGACATATCAATATTAAAAAACGGGTCCTTCCTGTTTTTTTCCACTCATCATTTACAGATCAGACCAGATTTGTTGCATTGGAGTTGTCCCATGAATAAAAACGCCTATCGCACCCTGTTTAGCCACGCCTCCGGCACGTTCATAGCCGTGGCCGAGAACACGCGTAACCGCGGTAAAGGCGCAACCGGTGGCAATACACCGGTAAATGACTCCTTCCCGCTGATGCGTTTTGCACTTTTGAGCGTGTTGGTGGCGGCGGCCTTTGGGCAGGTGACGACGGTGCACGCACAAATGATTGCCTATAAGAATGGTGGCCCTGCGCCCATCATCGATCGCGCTGGCAATGGCGTACCGGTCGTGCAGATTGTGCAGCCGAATGGGTCCGGTCTGAGCCACAATCGCTACACCGATTTTAACGTTGATCGCAACGGCGTGATATTGAACAATAGTCCGACATCGGTCAATACCACACTCTCAGGATACATTCAGGGTAACGCCCAGATCAACACGAGTGCCAACGTTATTTTGAATGAAACGATGGGTGTAGCGCCGAGTCATCTCAATGGCTACATTGAGGTCGCCGGTCAACGCGCCGACGTCATTATCGCCAATCCGAACGGTTTATCCGTGAATGGCTTCGGCGTAATCAACGGTGGCAATGTCACCCTCACGACCGGTGTGGCGCAGTTCGGCGGTGACGGCAGCCTGGCCGCTTATCGCGTCACACGCGGCCAGATCGCAGTCGATGGTGACGGTATTAACGCCCTACAAAACGACAGCCTCTCGCTGATTTCACGCTCAGTGGCGTTCAATGCGCAATTACAAGCCCGGAATCTGGGGTTCGTCACCGGTGCCAATAGTGTCACGCCTGATATGACGGGTATTGAGGTCATACAAGGTGACGGCGAGCAACCGACCGTCGCCATCGATTCCTCTGCGCTTGGTGGCTTATATGCGCAAAAGATTAAATTGGTGGGTACGGAAGCGGGCGTCGGCGTAAGAACGTATGGCGACATGGCTTCTTCCGGCGACTTCGTATTGGATTCGGCTGGCAAAGTATCGCTCAACGGTAAAACCCATGCTGGTGGCCAGATGACGATACGCAGCAACGACGATATCGACAACACCGGCACTCTTTACGCACAGCGCGCCAGCATCAACAGCACGGGGCAAGTCGTCAACAGCGGCACAATGGCATCGCAATCCGACCTCAGTGTTGTAGCTAACAGCATCAACTCGACCGGCATTTTAGCTGCCGGTATCGATGCGAACGGACAGGCTACGCAAGCCGGAAATCTGGTACTGAATGCCAACGGGCAATTAACCGCGACAGGTCAGAATACTGCTGGCAATAATGTCACGATGACGGGCGCTAGTGTGAACCTCACTGGCGCACACACCAGCGCGAATGGTGCGACGACATTGACGGCAACGAATGGTGATATCCTCCATGCTGGCGGAAATATTCAGGCGGCAGGCGGCACGGTATTGCAGGCGACTGGCACGGTAGTCAATGACCATGGCGTCATTAACACTTCTTCGTTTAACAGCACTTCCGGTGCGTTCTCCAATATTTCTGGGAGTGTCACGCAGTCCGGTACAAGCGATACCAACATCATTACCAGCGGCATAACGAATAACACTTCTGGCGTCATCGCCACTAATGCCAATAATAGCAATCTGCAATCAGCTAGTTTTATGAACGATGCCGGTGTTGTTACCCAAGCTGGCGGCGGTGCATTAACCATTAACTCTGGCGCAATTAGCAACGTCAATGGCCGCATCGCCACCAATGGCGCGTTACTGCTTACTGGCACTAGCTTGAACAATTCTCGCGGATCGCTGATCGCCAATCGTGATGCAATGCTCAAGCTTTCAGGTGACCTGCGCAATACGCAAGGCACCCTACAAGCGGCCAACGCCTTAACAGCCAGCGCCGCCACTATCGACAACACCGCTGGCCGCATCACCTCGCTCGACGCCAGCGGACTATCTTTGGACGCAAGCGGCGTATTGCGCAATATCGCGGGCACGACAGCCGATGGCGCACAAGGTGGCGTCATCGGCGGCAATGGCGATGTCGCGCTTACCGCTGCAAATGCGATCAATAGTGGCAGTATCACCGCTGGAAACAACCTCTCAGCGCACATCGGCAATCAACTCAATAACGATGGTGGACGGTTAGCGGCCGCCAATACGTTAGCGCTACAAGCAGCATTGCTCAATAATGCACAAGGTACATTGGACGCGGCGAAGATCAATGCGACCATCGCGCAACTCAATAATAACAACGGTAAAATCAACGCCGATCAGCTCACGCTTCACGCCACCAATCTCTCGAATCAAGGCGGTCATATCGCCCAGTTTGGCAAAGACGCCAGCATTATCGACGTCACCGACACACTCGATAATGCCAACGGTGGTGTGATACAAACCAACAGCACCGATCTGACTCTCACGCCACGGCAGTTGAACAACAACGGTGGCACTATATCTTTAGCCGGACAGGGCGCACTCACCATTGACGTTGGCGAGAGTGCTTTACAAAATGCGGGCGGCACCATCGGTTCCAATGGTGCGACGCAGGTGCATGCCGGTAGCGTCCATAATGCCGGAGGCAGTGTATTCGGTGCAGGGGCAACCACGATTACCGCGCGCAACGGCGATATCGATAATTCCAACAGCGGTTATCTCGGTGGAGACAGTCTTGCGTTACAGGCGTTCGCACAATTCAACAACGTCAGCGGCAAAGCCGAAGCCATGAAGAATGGGTTCACGGTGCATGCCAACAGCCTCAATAATGCGGGCGGGACCATTCAAAATCTCGGTACTTCGGCATTAACTATAGCCCTGCAACAAGGTTTGAATAACAGCGCTGCCGATGGCGTCGGCGGCTTCATCGGTAGTGCCGGTAGCGCCGCTATTCATGCAGCGGATATCGGCAATGCTGACGGCACGATCTACACCAAAGATGACTTGTTATTGAACGCGGATAATGTGCTGAACAACAATGCTGGTGTCATTCAAAGCGACAATGCACTTGTTGCCCATGCCGGACAGGCAATCCTCAATCAGAATGGTCGCATTGAAGCGAACGGTGCGGGTGCAACACTCACTCTTTCTGGTGCAAGCATAGATAATTCTGCCGGACGTATCGCCAACAGCGGTTCGGGGGCAACCACCATCAACAGCGCTGGCAACATTGCCAACGATGCCGGGACCATCGGCGGAAACGGTAATGTGACACTTGCCGCAAATTACCTGACCAATACGCAAGGTCACGTCATCTCAGCTAATGATCTAACACTCGCCATTGCCAACAGTATCAACAATGCGCAAGGCAGTCTGTATGCAGCACGCCATCTCAAGGCTAATCACGCCAATGCAACCTTCAACAACAACGCCGGTAAAGTCAGTGCGGGTGGCGATATCGCCTTGACGCTCGCCAGCCTGGATAATACCAATGGGCAAATCGGTAACACCGCTGGTGATGGTGGCAACATTGCGCTCTCCACCAGCGGCAACGTGACCAATGCAGCGGGCAATATCGGCAGCGACAACAATACCACCATCAACGCCAACACCATCATCGGAGAGGGCAAAGTAATCGCCGGTCAGGATGCGACCATCAATCTGCAAGGGGATTACACCAATACTGTCGGCAATACGTTCACGGCCAATCGTGATCTGCATGTCTCCACCACCGGCACACTTACTAACGCAGGCAATCTCGAAGCCGTGCGTCATCTCGGTTTGTCAGCCGCCAACGTCACCAACCAGTACGGTGCATTGATCAATGCGGGCAATGGCAATACCGTCATAAGAGCGAGTAACGCGGTCTATAACCTCGGTCGTATCTATGGTGATGACGTCGCCATCGGTGCGCAAACGATGACCAATGATGGCATCTTAAATAGCGATGGGTCGACTTATCAAGCCGGTGTCATCGCTGCACGCAACGATCTCACGATTGGCGCGCACACCATCCTCAACCGCGAACACGCCACCCTCCAAAGCTTGAATAATATGGTGCTGGGTGGCGCGTTGGATGTGGAGAACAAAGCAATAGGGAATGCAGCATCAATCATCAATGCTTCCGCCACTATCGATGCAGGAAATGACTTAACGTTCCAAACAGCCACGCTCACCAACCAGAACAACCATTTCACCACTCATCTGGTGATCGATCCCGCACAGACCAGGCGTGTCACGCAATACCGCGCTTACGGTTCCGACATCTGGTACAACGCCGATCAGATCACGTGGAGCGACAGTGGCGATGGCGGCATCGTCTTGGTATTGCCGGACGGCAACCGATTTGAAAAGTTCTACAAACAGGACTATACCCAGATTGTTCAAAAAACCACCGTCACGTCCAGCGATCCCGGTAACATCACCGCCGGTCGCCACATGACCTTATCGGGCGATGTCACCAATGACAAAAGCACCATCATTGCTGGCGGCACGTTAGGCGGTCAGGTCGGCAACATCACCAACCTCGGCGCGCCCGGCGAAATCACGACCACCAACCAGATGACCGCCGGTCACAATTACTATCACTGGGTAGACGGACACCCGCATCAGAATCATTACATCTACGATAACAACGGCGAGGCCTACGATGTCAATTTACCTTCACAGCAGTTTACGTTACCGGTCTGGACGGTACTGGATTTAACCAAGCCAAACCAGGGCGACAATGGCGCCGTTGGCACTGGCGTCGACAACAACACGGTGCCCGCAGGGGACAACAGCACCATCGGTGGCAATCAAGGCGGGCATGACTTAGTCGGTGACGGTCAAACGGTAGGCGCAGCCGATGGTGCTGCGGGCGGCAACACCGGCACATCCGGCACGCCCCAAACAGTCGGCAAACCAGGCGTGCCCCTACCGAATATCAGCATCGGCAATAACCAACTGTTCCCTATCGTCCAAAACCCCCACTCGCCCTTCCTGGTTGAAACCGATCCCAAGTTCACCAATTACAAAAACTTCATCTCCAGCGATTACCTGCTAGGACGTCTCGGTATCGATCCGATGACCACCCAAAAACGGCTGGGTGATGGCTTCTATGAACAAAAGTTGATCAATGATCAAATCGCGGAGCTCACAGGCAAACGCTTTTTGGGAACCTTCGCCACCAACGAAGAACAATACCAAGCCTTGATGGACAGCGGCGTCGCCAGTGCCGAGCAATTCCAATTGACGCCGGGTATTGCCTTAACCGCGGCCCAAATGGCCGCGCTCACCACCGATATCGTCTGGCTTGTCTCGCAAAATGTGGCATTGCCCGATGGCAGCACGCAAAGCGTCCTGGTTCCCGTGGTGTATCTGGCACGCGTGGACGCCAACGATGTCAGTCCTACCGGCGCCGTGATGGGTGGTCGCAATATCGACCTCAGCATCAACGGCACGCTCGATAACGGCGGCACGTTGCAGGCGTCGAACAATACCCTGATTCACGCCACCGACATTCACAACACCGGCACGCTACGCAGCGATGCCAAGACCGGCACGACCATGTTGGTCGCCGACAACGACCTCATCAACAACGGCGGCAGCATTGCTGGCAACCGCGTCGGCATCCTGGCGGGTCGCGATGTGTCCATGGAAAGCATCACCTCCAGCGCCAGCAGCAAAAATGGTGTCAACGTCGGCATCAGCAAAGTTGCCAGCGTCAGCGCTGATCAACTCAGTATTCAAAGTGGGCGCGATATCAACTTAAAAGTTACGGCGATCACCACCACTGGCGACGCCGCCATGATTGCGGGTCGGGATATCAATCTGAGCACCGTCACCACGCAAGCCACGTCGAATGTCACGTATGGTGACCAAAACCATCTCAACGAAAGTCAGACCCAAGTCCACGGCACACAGATAAACGCTGGCGGCAACCTCACCCTTGCCGCGGGACAAGATATCAACGCCCAGGCGTCCACCCTGCACGCTGACGCGGCATTGACTGCCGCAGCAGGACGCGATGTCAACATCGTCGCCGCCGCACAAACCAGAACCAAGGATCAGGAAATCTATACCACCAGCAGCGGCTTCATGTCCTCCAGCAGTTCGCACATGCAAGATCAACAGCGTACTACCCAAGTCGTTGGCAGCAGTGTGACCGGTGACAGCATCGCCATCGTTGCGGGGCGTGACGCCACGCCACGCCACGCTCCAAGGCAGCCAGATCATTGCGCAACACGACGTCACGCTCAATGCCGGGCGGGACCTGAACATTGTCACGGCGCAAGAAACCAGTCAAACGCGCTACGCTATCGCAGAAAAGAAATCCGGCTTCTCGGCCAATCTCCTCGAAGGCGTCAGCTATGGCAACAGCGCCCAGGATCAACAACAAAACGGGACCAGCACCCAGCAGATTGGTAGCAGCATCAGCGGTGCCAACGTCAACATGGTCAGCGGCCGCGACACCACCATCGCCGCCAGTGCGATCACCGCCGATCAGGATGTCGGCATTTACGCCGGACGCAACGTCAATGTCCTCGCCGCTGCCAACACCGACACCTCGGCCACAGACAGCCACAACAGCGGCACCAGCTTCGGCATTCAGGGTGGACTCAATGGGCGTTTTACCAATTTCAGCAACACCAGCGCCGTCCAAACCGGCTCGGGAAACGCCACCACCCAGAGCACCAGTTTAATTTCTGCCAACGGTGGCAACCTCAATCTACAAGCAGGATTAGACAATCACTACAAGGGAACAGGGCAAGGCAACGTCGTCACCCAAGGGGCCGAATTGCTGGCTAAGAACAATATCACCCTCGCCGGTAACGCCGTTGATCTGCAAGCCGTGCACAACGCCACCGCCAGTAAAACCCATGCAGAAACTCACAGCGTCACGCTGGGCAGCAGTTTAACCGGCAACATCGGTGGTGCCATCACCCGCATCGGCGATCAAGTCACCGAAGCGCAACATACCGACAATGATCGATTAAAAGGCGCGCTGGCACTCAAATCGGGGTACGACGCCTACAAACTCGTCAGCGGCGGCCAGATCAGATTGGAACAACCGCAGAGGGAGAACCCATCTTTACGCAACAAATTGCACCGGACGATGCGGCATTACGTGCCTATATTGTAGGCAATACCAATAATAATGTTGTACCGAGTTTGATCACGTATGCTGGCAATAGTGAATACACAGCGCCAGTGACGAGAAATATACTGCCAATTCCTACCGCACATTGCGGCGCAGCTGCCGCCGACTGTGCTGCGGGAATTGCACCTCCGAGAACGCAGGCGGAGCGGGATGCACAACGCAATCAAGGCGCAGATTTAGCCAGCGATATATCTACACAGGCGGGCCGATTTGCAGCAGCGGCAACAGCCTATGGGACTTATCTGGCATCGCAACCGAATGCGGCAGCACAGGGTGTAGCGGCCATTCAGTTTGGGATGGCGTGGACGGCGACCATTGCTGGATTTGGGGCGGCGGCGTTTGAACAGGCATTGAGACCTGATTTTGGACAAAGCACTATTGACATGTCTACATCAATTTTTGGCGATCTTTTAGGAAAGACTGCACCAATTGCGTCGCCTATTACGAATGAAATTATTGAAAAAATTAAGAACACTCAAGAAGTAATTAATTGGCGCGATAAATTGAATGGTAAAAGCTGATCATGAAAAAAATAATTTCTCTATTTGTGAAAAATGGAAATCTGCGAGGACGTTACCAATTTATTTTTGGAATCATTGGTATTTCACTATTACTTCTTCCTGCTTTTATATTAATGTCATACGCATTAGAAATTATTTGTGTTTCTATAGGCACAATAATTGGAGGCTTGGGAGGATACGCAGCTAAAGCAGATATTCTCAAAATTAAACCTTTCGATAATAGCTATAAAAAAGCGAAAGATAGTTACGAAAAAGAGGATAAAAAATAATCTATTTTTTTCAGCCAACAACCGCGCCCTTCATCCGAAAGAAGCTGAACTCCTTAAACAAAACGCACGTCGTTTTGCGAAAGAAAAGTACAAGACAGATGACCCTACGCCAGAGCAAATCCAGGGTGCGTTATCATCGCTGGCAAACACGGCACAAAATCTAATTGATTATAATCTCGGTTACGACGTGCCTTACTCAGCACAGGCAGAAGCGTTCTTACATACTTTGCAGTCGGAATATGCCGCCACTAATCCCAGCCTGTCTATCGGTAACGGACAGTTTCTGTTCTATGCGACAAACGACCAAAAAAACTCACCTTATATCAACAGCGGTTACGTGGATAAAGAAATTGCTGGAGTGATTATTAAAGCGCCGATCAGACAACCGGAAATAGCGGGCGCGAACAAGATTAAGCGCGATCCGGCAACCAACTTACCGCTGGATGACGAAGGCCGCTATGCGCAACAAATATCGGTCGATGGCAAAATGCATGCGCCCAAATATTTTCCTTGTCCTACTGCTTCGGTTGGTTGTGGTGGGCAAAATCTGGATATGTCTGATCCCGGGACGGTGGCTTATGTAAAAGCGCTGGATCAGAAGATACTCAGTGATATCGGGAATGGAGCGACTATAGTGGTGATAGCAAATCCGGTTGGGGCAGCTGGGGCTGTTGCCGGTCTAATTGGACAAGCGTCTTCATTGACTTCTGGTTTACTTGATGGGCAGCTTAAAAAGGCGGGTAGCAAAGAAATATTAACTTTCGTTGTCCAGCGATATTTGCAACGTGTTTATGGAATTGGATCCGCTACTGCGGTCAGAATTGTATCGCTAATTGAGCTGAGTGGCGGATGGCAAGCCTTTGTTGATAGGGGCCAACAAGAAGTCAAAAATATGCAAGGAGATAAAAAATGAATCGTTTATATGCATTAAAAATACTATTAGTTGTAATAGCAATTAGTGGTTTAGTGACGGGATTTTATATTTTTAAAAGTCAGCAATATGACCAATTTATTTTTTTTATTGCTTGCGTTACTTGGGTGGTCTGGGTTTCCTGTGCAGTATTAAAAAATAGCGACTTGCCAGCTCCATTTGGATATAACCAAGGTGAAAACCAAATTCCTCGAATTGCCTACTTGATCATGGTTTTAGGATTTTTTTTCTATATGGTCTTTTTCTAAAACTAACAACCGTCAAATGCACATGTCAAATTTCCTTCGTGTGAAAGACAGCTGTAAAGGTAGTGGTTCTGCGGAATGTAAAACCATCGACAAAATGACCGGAGTACGCTCCAGCATGCCATCTGATGATCCTGCGATTCCAGAGAGTAAAGTGGTTGCCAATTACGATGCTGATGACAATGTAGTGAGTTACACACTGCTTGACCGCAACAGCAATCAGCCCACTATGATCATGGAACCGCTGGAGTTTGCTGCTCACCAAAATGCGTCATTCGGTCTACAAGCGATGATGCAATTGTCACCGCAATATGCGTTAGGCTTCGCTTCTGCAGGGATGCATTCTGCAAACGGCAATACTGGTCAGGCATACCAGAATCTGGGCGCTGGAGTAACGTCGGAAGATTATTTCCGTGACGTGGCGTTAGGAATTGCGGGCGCTGCGATTTCTGCTGTAGGAGTGGCTAAACCTAGCCCAGTTCTTTCTGACGGTGCTGCGAATGCTGGTACTGGATTGGGCTTAAAAAACAACTGGCAAACCAGCAACAATTGTTTGAATTGACTTCTGGAAAAGGATTATCAATTGCCGGAAATGGGGCTAGTACAACTTTGCGGGATGCCCCTCGTTTAGCCTCCGAATATGGTGGAAATTCAAGTGATTGGAGCAAAATAAGTAGTCAGGGCTACGTTAGTTCCGATGGTATTAAGTTTGAAATTCATGCGTATCGTAACGCAGTAACTGGGCAAGTTGTTGAGCCAAAATCAATCCGTTTGAAATAACCAATCATATGAAAAATCGAAAAGCATCAAATGAAATTGAGGAAATAGCGCGACAAAATTTGGTTACCTTGGCGGAAGCTATGCTTGATGGTGATTTATCCTTTTTTGAAGGTGCCATAGAAGTGCTTACATTAAGAGAAAAAGTCGGTGGCGTGGTCGACAGAGATCCGGATTTTGATGCATTTCTAGTGATTATGTCTGAAACAGATCACTTGCCACTCAAGAGTCAGCACTCTCTTTGGTCATCGGAATCTCTGAAGTACTTAGAGCCCGAATATCTAAGTGCTGAAGAGTGGGCAAAATCTTTTGCTCCTCAAGCATGCAAAAATTTAATTAATCGTTTTAAATTGTGATGCGAATAATCGGCAGTTGCATCCTGATGAGAAAACGCTTGCCAAGCGACTGGCGGCGAACAGCGATGGAAAATACACTGTCGAGCAAGTTGAAGATGCCATGCGGGCGGCAAACAACAAGGCGTTGGGAGAAGGCGTCGATGCAGGCGCAATTGTCGATGTGAATGGCGATACGGCGACGGTCTACGATGATGGTGCGAAATGGTCGGTCGTGTGGAAAGATGGTAAGCAACAATTAGTACAGCAGATTCCTTCGAATATTTCTCCGGATTTGATGACATACATTGCACAAAATTCTGGTGGTAATTATGGGTGGTCTCCGACAGAAAATATGGCGTTTAACATGAACAATTCGTCGGGGATATTTAATCCATTTGCAAAGGCAAATTGTGTCGGAACACAATGTTCGGTGGTGAGGGTAGATCCTCCGCTGCTGACTAGAGATCAGATGGCAGATGTTGCGGGATTCTTTGCTACGCAAGCAGGATGGATTGGCTCTGCAGCAGCGATGGCCGGAGCTATACCAGGACCTCATACTCTTGCTGCTGAAGATGCCGCATTGTTTGCAACATTAGTAGGTTTCGGAGCTGGTGGATTGGAGCAAATATTACGACTAAATGCTAAAAATATTGGCGTTGACGGCACCATAGATTTAATAAATTATTATATCTCTGAAAAAAAATCAATTACTTAGCCCGACAATAAATGGGGTAGGTGAGGCCATTAAAGGTTACGATCGGGCTAACTCATTAAAGAAGAGCAATAAATGAATACTGTGAAGATGTTTATTAAGGACGGCAATTTTGCTCCATGGTTAAGAACAGTTTTTATAATGTTAGGAGCCAGCGTCGTTTATATCAGTTTAAAGTATATCGATTCAGTTTTTTTAATGACGTTCGGATTAGTATTGGCTGCGCTAGGTGGTTATTCGAGTAGAGCAAAAATGCTTGGCTTAAAGCCGTTCGACAACGCATATAAAAAAGTCAAAGATAGCTACAAGGAAGATGAGAATAAAAAAAATGAAGCTGATCAAGATAAAAATAGCTCGTAGTATTTAGGTGTTTATAAACACAAAAATCCCCATCATCATCTAGCCGTAACCAGATGTTGTTGGGATTTCGTCTTTTTTAGCAGCTAAAAAGCGCGTGCTTATGTGCTGCTTATTCGCTGGTGATAATCAAACATCCGTTCATGACTCTGACTTTGACGTGAGTACGTGGCACGAACCCTGCTGCTGTGAGCCAGCTGCCTTGCAGACGTATCCTGCCTTTCGTGCTGTGAAACACTGGTAACTGCTCGCGAATAATCGCGCCCTTCATCCGAAAGAAGCTGAACTCCTTAAACAAAACGCACGTCGTTTTGCGAAAGAAAAGTACAAGACAGATGACCCTACGCCAGAGCAAATTCAGGGTGCGTTATCATCGCTGGCAAACACGGCACAAAATCTAATTGATTATAATCTCGGTTACGACGTGCCTTACTCAGCACAGGCAGAAGCGTTCTTACATACTTTGCAGTCGGAATATGCCGCCACTAATCCCAGCCTGTCTATCGGTAATGGACAGTTTCTGTTCTATGCGACGAACGACTAAAAAAACTCACCTTATATCAACAGCGGTTACGTCGATAAAGAAATTGCCGGTGTGATTATTAAAGCGCCGATCAGACAACCGGAAATAGCGGGCGCCAATAAGATTAAGCGCGATCCGGCAACCAACTTGCCGCTGGATGACGAAGGCCGCTATGCGCAACAAATATCGGTCGATGGCAAAATGCATGCGCCGAAATATTTTCCTGGTCCGACTGCGTCGGCTGGTTGCGGTGGGCAAAATCTGGATATGTCTGATCCCGGGACGGTGGCTTATGTAAAAGCGCTGGATCAGAAGATACTCAGTGATATCGGGAATGGAGCGACTATGGTGGTGATAGTCAATCCGGTTGGGGCAGCTGGGGCTGTTGCCGGTCTAATTGGATAAGCGTCTTCATTGACTTCTGGTTTACTTGATGGGCAGCTTAAAAAGGCGGGTAGCAAAGAAATATTAACTTTCGTTGTCCAGCGATATTTGCAACGTGTTTGTGGAATTGGATCCGCTACCGCGGTCAGAATTGTATCGCTAATTGAGCTGAGTGGCGGATGGCAAGCCTTTGTTGATAGGGGCCAACAAGAAGTAAAAAATATGCAAGGAGATAAAAAATGAATCGTTTATATGCATATCACTTGGGTATTTTTTTCGCATAGACCCAAAATACACATTTACTTCTATATTGGCAAAAAGATTTTAAATAAGCTCGTAGGCTGTGGGCCACTGATTTTCTTTTTTTCTCAGAATGGGCCTGCTAGTCGTGTTCATTTATGTTCCATCAGTCCAGCCCTTTGGACTCCCATCCAAGGCTAGTTAACTTAACGCCGCCTTGCAGTTCTTGTTTGCCCGCACCATTGACAATTTGAGCTATGTAAGGGAAGGCAATTTGAAACTCTGGTTTTTTAGTCCAATCAGCCAGATTTTCAATCTTGTATAGGTATTCCACGTTCGCTTCTTGGTAGTCGCCAAACTTCATTGGACCTTCCCATTTTACGATCTTATCGAGTGCCTTTTTGCCATAACAAACATCGCCCTGCATAAATTTTTTCGCGCCACCAAGACCAATCTGATTGACTTCTTTTTCGCGGTAAAACTTCTTGCCTGCATCGGTCAAAGAGTAACGTTTTACTTTGAATTTATGTCCGGTTGGCTTGTTGTCGAACATATCTATTTGATCGACCTCTGTATCTACTCCTGACGCTAAGCCAATTGCCGCCAGAGCTTCCATCCGGCCCGCCGTTCCAGTCGGCATAGTCTTTTGTAAGCGCAAATCCATCTCTGTTACATCGATAGGCCATTTGTTGAGTTGCAAGCAAAGCTCACCTTTCTTGTCGAGGTATTGGCTAATTGCCATGCTAAAATTTTTCTCATTTACATCCTGCTTGCTGCCGCAACCAGCCAACACCAGAGCCCCAAAAACAGTAGTAATAATTACGCGGTTTTTCATTTATCCAGCCCTTTGACTAAGAGCTTTTTCGATTTTCTTGTCGGTCTTATATTGACTCAATGCATACACTGCCCAAATCGTTGCTGGAATCCAGCCGATAAGAGTCAGTTGCAGAATCAGACAAATAACGCCAGCAAAAGGGCGACCTATTGTGAAGAAGGTTAGCCAGGGGAGAAGCAGGGAAATAATCAAACGCATTTGCAGAGTCTTTCAAGTGTAAATGTTAATGGAAGGTGGTTAAGAATATGATTTCATGTTCAATTTTTGGTCAGCGAGGTTTGGATTTGTCTTTGTACATGATGATTTCCCTTCTAGCTAGCGCGCATCACGTATTCATCATCGAGGATCGTCATGTCGATATGGTCTGGGATATGTGCCTTGATTGAGGTTCCATTAATTAGCATTTTCCTGCGGCCTTCAGCAGCGCATTGCATGACCTGTCGCTAGTTCCAGTAGTTTGCTTGACGGGTTTTCTTATTCCATTACAAATGGCATCGGACACAACAGGGCCAAGGATAGAAAACGTGCCGGTCACATAACAACTGTATTGCTTACCGGAGTTGGTTTTTACGGTATACGTTGACTTCACGCCATTGTCCACACGATCAGAAATCGTGAAGGCACTTTTTGGTAGGCCCAAGGATGAGGCCGTGTTTTGCTCGAGAGAGTCGTTACTTACGGCTAATGATGCGCAGCCAGAGGTCAATGCAGATATAGCGACAAGTGCACTGGCTAAGGTACGGTGAATGAAAGTCTGTTTCATAAAACCTTTGTAGCTGGTGTGATTGTTAGTGCCTAAAATAGGCCTGACGCGAAACGCATAGATTTAGTTGTTCAGTAAAGTTACATAAATTAGCTCGCCCTCAACACGGTGATTTTTATACCTTCCCTCTGGCATCGAATTGTCCGTAACAAAGGCTGCTGCGAGGGCTACAATTAAAAGAAAAGGTGTCCAGCTTTGCGCATGGGTGGGCGGGTCAGCCGGGCATGCCCCTTTTTTCGTTAGATCAATCAGTTCCGTATTTAGGTGAGTGCGGACCATACAATAAACCATTAGGCTTGTTGGTGGAGAGCAATCGTTGACTGGTGACACCAGCCACCGAGAAACCTTTATCTGTAATGTTATTGGCAATCTGCGTGATAGCTGCAGTCACTAACATACCGATCAATCCACCACTGGCGTTGTTACCTTCTTCATTACTTGATGCCGTCGCTGAACCATTCCATAAGACATCCCCAGTTCTTAAGTCGACTAGCCTCGCTTCGGCCGTTACGACCACAGCACTGTTAAGCACGGTATAAATTGCGCCGTACTTTTTTACATTTACATACAAGGCCGCATCTGCACCAAAGATTTTTTGGAGCTTGGCAGGTGCAATATCATGCATATCTCTGGCGCTTGTCAGGCCATTTTGCTTAAGCGTTTCATCTACCAAAGCCACGGGCAGTACGTAGTAACCAGCCTCACTTAACGGATAAGTTAATTGCGACAGCATGCTGTATGTCGCTTTTACATCCGGCGAGTCATTCAGAGGTGGCAATACCAAAATTGTTTTGGGACGACTTTGCTTGAATGCAGTCAGATCAATTTGCTTGACGGGTGCAACACACCCGGTAGCCAAAAGCATTACCGACAAACATACAAATCCATTTCGGATCTTTTTTAACATAGGTATTTCCTTATTTTTTTGAATTTTTTAATAGAAAATCTATGTAGGTTGCAGACTCAGGAAACAGTGTTTTTTCTGTCTCAAATTCCTGCGCCATCTGATCGTTTTTTCCGATCTCTGCATACAACATACCCAGATGCGCGTGATAGCCGGGTGGAGTCATGCCGTCTGTCGCGCGAATTTTCTGCAGATCTTGTTCTAGAATGCTGATTTGTTGTTCTGCGCCCTGTTCGCCTTTAAAGTGCTCGTATACTTGGGGCTGGTAGCCTTCCCACTGATAAAGCGTCTTTGGTGCGGTATTGCATCCACTTAGCAAGACGCAGCCCAAGAACACAATCGGCAAAACTGATCGTTTACTAAATAATTTTTTCATGTTTTTAATCAGGCTCTAGTTATTTTTTAATGTCGGTTGCCATGTGCCAGAATCGATGGCTGAGACGAGTTTATTGATGGCTTCGCGCATCGCTAAATCGAGTACTTTTCCGTTTAACGTTGAGTCGTAGCTAGCAGTGCCGCCAAAGCCGATGATTTCACGGTTGGAAAGATTGTATTCTCCCGCCCCTTGCGTAGAAAATACGACTTCGGAGGTCTTAATGTTGACAATATTCAGATTGACCTTGGCATAAGCTGTTTGAATCTTTCCACGTCCAAGAATGCCAAAAAGCTGTTGGTCGCCGACTTCTTTCCGCCCAAATTCGGTGACATCGCCAGTAATGACAAAATCTGCTCCTTTGAGGTGTTGAGCTTGTTTTTTGATCGCTGCTTCCTGCTGAATTTCTTGCAGATTATCGCGATCAAGGACATTAAATCGGTTAGTTTGCTGAAGATGCGTGATCAAAATGGTCTTTGCCTGACCACCAAGACGATCAACACCATCAGAAAAAATGCCGCGCATATAACTAGAACGGTTATCAAATTTTCCGACCGCAATTTGGGTGCGCTGACCAACATACGGTTTGCCAGCACTTTCTACCTGTTGAACAGGAACAGCCGTCGAACTTTCGGTAGCACATCCTCCTAAAACGGACAGTAATAAAACGGTAAAAATCAGTGGAAATATTTTAATTTTTTTCATGCATCGATCTCCAGATAAGGAATGAGTGAAGCTATTAATTCGTGTAAAAAAAGAGGTTATATTTTCAAAATAATACGTTGTGGATATCGCATAAATGTCGGCGATAAATTGTTAGCGCCTGGATGGTTTAGCGCATAAACCTGTCATATGCGAGACCACAAAGTTGATGAGAGAAAGTTCGCCCGAAAAATGGTTCGATGCGTTACCTTTAGTGCAAATTAATTTTTTGAGAGAGTCTAATAATGCTTTTCACTTTGGTTTCAGTTTACAAGGCTGTATTGTGTATCCAAAGTGAGTATATATACCGCCATCACTCGCACGATTTAGGTATTTTCCCTATTGTTGAGTCAGTCCGTGATGACTATAATTTCCAGCCATTGATTCTATGAGATTAAATAATGGTTATTTGCGCTGGGTTGATGTTTTTTTGTCAGACTTTGGGTGTTGCCAAGCCGCTCATATGCTGCGTGGGAGCATTGAGCGGAAAGGCTTTGGCTAGTTGTTGGCCGCAGTGAAATTACATCATCCGGGTGGCGCTGGTCTTATTGAAGTGTTGATCGCTATCGTGATTACCGCCTTCTCTTTACTGGGTCTGGCTGGCTTACAAATGGCCGCGCTGCGATATCAAAAAGTTGCCCATTACCGTGCGATAGCCGCCACGTATAGCCACAATCTCGCTGAGCGTGTGCGCGCCAATATCCAGGGTGCGCGTGCAGGTTATTACAGTCCGGCTTTACAAAACTATCCACCCGCTAACGGCGATGTGCCGCAAGCGCCTGGCTGCGCTATTTCCTCTTCTTGTACGCATGCGGAAATTGCGGCTCTTGATATTTACGAATGGCGCACGGCGCTTGCGAATGCTATGGCTGGCGGTTGGGGTGAAATATCTGGTTCCGTGGCCAAGGGTTTCGCCGTTAGCGTGTATTTCAGAGAGCCAGGCAACCGTACGGAAAGCGAGGCAAATGACAGCGAAAGCGTGCTCAATAAAACACAATGCCGAACCGCTGCATTGAATGCTGCAACCGATCAAGATGTGCGCTGTTTTACGACGATATTCGTTCCGTGAAAGTGAATAGTGCATTGATGATGAAAGCAAACGTGCCGGTAATCTGGAGGATAAAAAAACTGATCATCCAGTCACGTGGTATTGCACTACCGGTAACGCTGATTTTTCTTTTGGTGATGACGATTATTGGTGTTGCTGCAATTCGTAACGTCACTCTGGAAGAGAAAATGGCTGGAAATTTGCGGAGTCAGCAACTTGCTTTTGAAGCCGCGGAACAAGTGCTCCGCTATTGCGAAAAATTAGCCCAAGAACTGTCGATATCGCATGCGGTGTTTCCACCTCAGTTACCGCAAGGTCCTATTGCCGACGGCATTAGTCAAGGGAAAAACCATTGGGAGTTGTCGGAAAACTGGCGTAGTGACGTAATTTCTATCGGCCTTCCGTCTCATATTGTTAGTAGTGTTGGCCTCGTCAAGCCGCCCCGTTGCATGATTGAAAAAATGGCGCTTACCGGTGACTACGAATTTGGCTTGAATCCTGCCGATCCCCTAACGGCTTATCGCATTACTGCACGTGGTGTCGGCGTCACCACTAATGTGACGGTATTGTTGCAAAGTTATTTACGACTGTGATCACTATAGATTTGGAACCTGGAGAATGCCATGAGCGGAAAAATATGTTGAGAAAAATAATCTATAGAGCAGGGATTGTATTGATCGGACTCACGATTTTTACTCCTGCTTTCGGTCGTATATCTCAGCTACCATTTTTTACTTCCGGAGGATCTTCTGGTCTGATTTATAACAATCCATTGCTCGATAACGCATCGATTGTGTATCGCGCAAGTTTTACTGCCGATGATTGGAGTGGTCAGTTAAAAGCCTATCACGCCAATGCCGATGGTAGCGTTGGAGCACCTTTATGGGATGCAGAGAAACACATTCCTGGCTGGAAAGTGCGCAATATCGCGACTTGGAATCCAGAGACTAACAGCGCTACTGACTTTCAATGGTCCGGATTAACGGAACAACAAAAAACGACGATAGGATCGATCGAAATGTTGGCCTATGTGCGGGGCGATCCAGCCTTAGAAGCGTCGCATCAGATCGGTCATTTCAGGAGTCGTAAAAGCAGGTTAGGCGATATCGTTAATTCGCTGCCGATTTATGTTAAGAACACGCATTTGGGTTATACGGCTTTGGCGGATATTCACGGCGGCGGAAGCATCTATCAGGATTACGAAAGGGCAAAAAGTGCGCGCACGGCGATGTTGTATGTCGGTGCAAATGACGGTATGTTGCACGCATTCGAGGCCACAACCGGTGCGGAGCGATTTGCGTATATTCCCCATGCAGTGTTTCCACATTTGCACTTACTCAGCGATCCAAATTATAAACACAAACATCACTATTTTGTCGATGGCAAGTTGACGGAAGGCGACGCTTATCTACAACGAGGAAGCGCATCAACTCCGATGTGGAAAACAATCGTCCTTGGCTCAACTGGCGCGGGTGCTAAAAGCGTTTTTGCGCTCGACGTTAGCTCGCCCGATGCTTTGAGTGCTAAGAGCGTGATGTGGGAGCGATCAGATACATTGCGCGGCGGTGTGATCGATAACGATATGGGGCATGTGTTTGGTGAGGCCGCAGTCGTGCGGTTACGTAACGGGCAGTGGGCGGCTTTATACGGAAACGGCTACGACAGCAAAAATAATAAAGCGACGCTCTATCTGGTGAATGTCGCCGATGGCTCGCTGATAAAAAAAATTCATACCGAACACGGGGGGAAAACCGCACCAAACGGGTTGTCAACGCCAGCCCTGCTCTTTAACGCTCACAGAGAAGTTATCGCCGCCTATGCCGGTGATTTACGCGGCAATGTGTGGAAATTCGATTTGGAAAGCACCGATCCGCATGCGTGGACTGTCGGTTATCAACGTCGGCCATTGTATGTCGCGCATGATCGCCAGGGAAAGCCTCAGCCGATTGTTCAACAGCCGGTGATGGCACGTCATCCCAATGGTGGACGCATGATTATGTTTGGGACCGGGAAGTTATTCGAGATAAGCGATCCTGCGGATACCCAGGTTCAGGCAGTTTATGCCTTATGGGAGAAGCCTGATGGCGTGACGACCATTGATGGCGCCTATCAGTTGCAGCAACAAACGCTCTCCCGTATTGAGGGCGGTCGGACGATCAGCAAAAATGCTATTAACTGGCGTAATCAGCGCGGATGGTATGTTGAACTCCCGGATCGGGGTGAGCGCGTGGTTGGAAAATTACAAATACTGAATGGCATGTTGGTTATTATGACAATGACACCCGGCGTCCATACCGGTTTGGATAATGCGCCTTCTTCAGAGCTTATGTTAATAGATTTCACGACCGGTAGCACGCCGTCAAAAGCGCCATTTCCAACCTTGCCACCGCATCAGATGTCGATTCGCGTGCCAGCTTCAATATCGTCGCCGGTAATCGTAACCCAACCTAATGGCAAGCGCGGTTTAGTTATTCAGGCTATGGATGGCAGGGTGAAAATTGTTCCTCTGGCAGTGACGCCGAGGATACCTTTAAGAACCTGGCATCAGCTTGCTGTACCTTTTTAGGCGGTGAATAGGGATGCCACGTCAGTCCACCTTAGATTCCCGGTTCATCCCGTTATGTTGCCTTAATTTGCCCGACTTGGCATTCCGAAATTCGTGATGAGAAACGGTCTTGCATAAAATACTGCACTTAAAATTTCGTTAATTAAATTAAACGCTGTATAGATATCAAGCCATTGCATTCGTATTTATCGAGAGGGGTTACGCAGCGGTTACACGAAGCGATGTCGGCCGTAGAAAACAAAAAAGAGCCACGGGCACCAAGCGCGTAACTCTTTGATATTTATACTTTTCATTGGTGCGGCTGGCTGGAATCGAACCAGCGACCCTTGGCTTCGGAGGCTCATCTAATCCGTAAAAAGTCATTGAATCCAAAGGGTTATTTGTTAACTTCCCTAAATAAAACAATGACTTACCATAATTTCAGTATGCATAAGTACACAGTATTATATTGGCTTTTACCGAAAAAATGGGCTGACCATATGGACAAATTTTGGACAAGAAATTTTCTTTGCTAAGCGCTTGACGGCGAACAAGTACTCCCCGGTATAATCGCCATTCCGACTCTAGAACAGCCGAGGGGTGAGTTTTAGGCAAAGGTAGTTCTTTGCTGGGAAAGTCGGATTGCAACCTAATCAGCGATGGTAGTAATCAAAGTCTCCGTCACGAGTGCCATCGCGGCTTGCAAACGCTAACGGTGACGGTTGCGCCGCCTAAAAAGGATGTGATACGGGCAAGGCAATAGTAATATGATCAGCGCCAAGGTAGCGCTTGGCATGGTGTGTAAAACAAAGGGGAGGAAGCGAGAAGCCCTTGAGTTGTTCTGACACCCGATAGAACATTGTGGTTTACACACCTTAGAACATCATTATTCTTGCGTCGACTGAAAAGAATCTCAGTTTAGACAATAGCGACACATTCCTCGCGTAATGGCAACCTGCTTCAGCAGGTTGCCGGCTTACGCCTGGGAGTGTGTCTTGTTTAATTTTGTAACTTCTCTTGAGTATCTGTCCACAAGATACTCACCTACCCTGTCGGTTCCTGACGTCAGTGAAATCACAGGCGAGCACGAGCAAACAATCCGCAATCGATTGAGTGCCGGTGACTATCCGATCGCTTCATTTAAAATTGGTAAGCGGCGTCTATTTCGGTTGCAAGACATCGCAGCCTACATCGACCAGATGTGCCTTGCCGATGCAAGCCATCCATCAAACAAGCGTCCAAAACCCGGCCGCCCGACAAAGATTCAGCAACTTGCCAAGCGGCAGGCGCAGCAGAATTCCCAGATTGCAGGGAGCTGATAAATGCCATCCCAGCTCACCCTATCTTCGCCAACCGCGTCACGTCAAGACACTCAAGAGGTCGCTCGCTCCCCTTGGGCCGGGCGACTCATACAGCGTGTCAATGCAATCGCCGGGAATGTCCAAGCGAGCAACGATGTCCATGAAGAAGAGCAACACAAAGCTAATATGCACCAGTTGGCCCCTTTCGTCGCCAACCTACTCGGCTACACACTCAAGGATGATACGGCCACGATGGAGGCACCGTTATTCTCATTGTCCACCAAACCGGATATGGACACATGGAGCTGGATTAGTCCGGACAAGAAGAAATGGCTGGAAGTGACGCCTTCCTCCATCGGTCGGGCCACCATCCACGACAAAGACCTTCTGATTTACTTGACCTCACAGGTGGTGGCCGCAATGAACGACGCGGCTCGCTGCAGCGCAAAAATGCCGAGCAGGTGCATACGGTTTACATTACACGACTTTCTGATCGCAACCGGGCGCGACACCGCTGGAAAGTCGTACGCGAGCGTAAAGAGTACCATCGACAGACTATCCGGTACCCGATTGAAAACCAATATCGAAATGGGAAACATTGACTGGCGCACCAGCTTCCGGCTGATCGAACCTACCGACCACGTCATCGAGATGGACATCAATGGTATTAAGCGGACGAAGTCAATCGAGATAACGCTATCCGAATGGCTGTACCGTGCCTTAGAGCGGAAAAAGATACTGACCATCACGCCACACTACTTCATGCTGCGCAAACCACTTGAGAAGCGCCTGTACGAGATAGCACGCAAGCACGTCGGCGAGCAATCAGAGTGGTTTATCAAGGAAGACAACTTGCGGGCGAAGACCGGCAGCAAGGCGAACATCCGAGAATTCAGGCGCATGCTGAACGCTATCATTGATGACGATAACATCCCCGATTACCGAATGGCCACGCGTAGGTCGGAGAAAGGCGAGAACATGGTGCGCTTCTACCCGAAAAGCGCCAAAAAGATCGCGCTAGCCTACGCAAAGGAAGGGAAGTCAGAGCACACCACCCACTGCGCAATTAGCCAAAGGCGTAATATTTCTGACTAATTCCGGTGCGTCACACACACATCCAAATGCATTTTTCTAGGATTAACACAGACACTTTTTCCAGCTGCAGGGCGAAGCTTGCTCGTCCTCATCGACGAAGGCAATCGCGTTTGAAGACAGAAAACGATGGATCGCTGCAAATAAGTTACCAAAAAAACTACGACAGCTAGCGTCCACTGTCGTTGTTTATTAGTCATTCTTTATGTTCGGGGTTTCACACACAATCGTTCGGGGTATTACACACGCTGCCTCGGGGTATCACACACACAACTTCGGGGTATTACACATTGAGAGTTCGGGGTATTACACACGACTCAAAAATAAAAAATTATATAAATCAATGACTTAAGAAACTTGTTCACAGCCAAAAAAATCTTGTTAACTAGGTTATCTTATATAACCATTCACTGGAGTAGCTTTGGCACTGTATGTCCCCTACTCGCGGGTCAACTGATTTGGCCTTTCATGGGTCAAATACCGTGCCACAGGCGGTGACTGGATCGTTACAGGCAGCGGCGTAGTGGCTTCACCACGTATCAAATGCCGTGCCTTTGGCACTCGAGCATCGCAGCGGTCAGCCCCATGCCCTGGCTGGCACGGGTCAAATGCCGTGCCATAGACGGTGGCTGGATCGCTACCG
>NZ_JASJXA010000032.1:0-57034 GCF_035018905.1 Glaciimonas sp. Gout2
AATATCCTATAAATCAATAACTTAGATTACAAAATACTCCGCAATCAAGGATATATAAGGTGCTTAGAAGTCAATGTCTACACGGCACCATTTTATTTGCGGAGCAAGTCCTCACCGCTAAACTTACCTCTACTTTTAACGCAGCTTAATAATTAAAAGTTTACGGTTTTGGTGACGTTTTGAGTCTTTTCTGATAATCGTCGATCACTTCGATCATTCTATCTAGGATAGGCGTAAAGTTATTGAAGTTGATTATATTTGCGTTTTTAGCTACAACATTGATGGCAAACGCTGACTTTCCATAATGAGTTGGGTTTTCCATATCATTACGACGACTAAATTCTTTACCGTTAAGTTTCGTTGCCAAGATAGTTTTATCAAAAAAATCCTCAATGGCTGTTTGTTCGCGTTGAGGGCCGAAAGGAGTCGGGATCACGTAAAGGTTATCGAAAACATGGATAAAGTTTGCTCTCCCTGCTGGCTTAGTTTTTTTTGTAATGCCAGCAATGGCTCCATAAATGCTGTCTGCGCCAGAGTCATTATCAATAATAACGATAACCGGATGCTTCGGAGCAGGTGCCTTGAACTTCGTTTTCACGTCTTCGTGATAGTTTTTCAAAAGTTTGCATATGCCGCCAACACCTCCCGTAAGCTCAGTAATCTGACTTATTCGTCGGTCAGCATACTTTAAGAATTGCACCTTAAGTTGCGGGATCTTGCCTGGCACTATCAATTTAGGGTACGAAGGAGCCAGGCTTTTGATGGCGCATCTCAGGTACACATTATCCGTCTTTCCTTCACAAACAATGATTGGCTCATCTGCGGCATAAAACGCGTCAAAATAAAGGAAACGTCTGAAAAGTGTGATGCGACCTGTTGTTGAATCCGGCTCTAATTTATTGTCTTCACGAAGTTTTTTGTTAAATCGATCAACTTGGTCAATATAAGAAAGCATTCCAAGAAGCTGGTTCCGTTTACCTTTTGATCTGTAGACGGATTCATTTCCGGAAATGTCCCGCTTTTTATTGATGAATTCAAACTCCCCCGTATTGAAAAGGGCATGAGCCATTGCACGAACTCTGTTGCGATAAGTCGCAGGAACGTTCACCTTGCGATTTACAGTAAGTCCGGTAACTTCTTGACGCGAATCTTGGTATTGCATTCGAGTCTTTCGGTCGTTAAAGCTAAATCCACTCCTCGCAACAATTTTCTCTAGACTACGACCGGGCATCCATTTATCTCCGCCAGCCGGTATCGCGATCAGACTTGAAAAAATTGGCTTATTCGTACTAAATGTTAAGTCGTCCGCATATCGAGTGTATGTCAATCCCTCACTGAGGGCTAGACGCACAAGGGGAATGTCCATCGTATGCCCGATTAAATTTGATATCACTGGCGAACAAGGACTTCCTTGCGGCAGTTTGTTTTCATGGCAAGCGATTTGTGCGATGACCGTCGCTACATTGGGGTGCAAATTAAAATTTTTGTCCTTCATGAAAAAGCCACGCACTCGACCAAAATTCATACTACCGAAAAAGTCATGCAAGTCCACGTTAAAAACGTAACGACGAGCAACGTGTGGCCGTCCATTCGTCATAATCGTGTGATATCGCTTGAAACCGTGGGCTATACCTAGATTTTTTTCGTTCTCAACATGTCCGTGCGTTACGTTTATCTCGCTGATACACTCTTGAAGAAGGATCGATAATCGATGTTGTAGCAGTTTGAGATTTCGTTCCGGTGCGTGAATTTCCCGTACGCCGCCATGTCGCTTAGGGATGTCGAATTTTTGATAGAGATCCAGCTTGGGTTTCTTGAAAAGTAGAAACGACAACATCCTCGCTGAGATTTTTAGGAGAGGCGCTATTTCTGATAATGACGTTGCTTCTTGTAAATTTCTTAGACTTGGCATGGGTCGCAAACTGAGGAAGGGATTCGCGGATACTCCTATGCGTTCACCGTGAGCTCATCGTCACCGTATAGAGGGATACCGAGGGCATATCCCAGAACATTTTTCTCACATGCCATGATACATGGCAAAAAATCTATCCGCGAATCGATATTGACTTTAACACATTAACAATATTGTTTTGAGAATACTTCTATCTAGCAACGGATGCCATGGAAAAAGCATCATGTCAGCAAAAATCTTAACTTGTCACCATTTACCTTGTCATAACTCATAATTGCTATTACCTCCCCTATATAATGGGATCACTTTAGACGTAGCCTCTCTCTATCACACCAGAAAAACGACATCCCGCTTTTTCCCATATAAATCAATAACTTACTATAACCATGAGCAAACATTGGATAGCACAAGCAGTGTCTCTGCTCAAAACAAGTCGGCAGCCGGTCCCTCATGAAATCAATGAGCTTGACTGGAAAATTAACCTATCAGATAACAAAGACCGGTTAACCGAACATCTGATTGCTTTTACTAACCATCCGAATGGTGGCTATCTAATCTATGGGATTGCCGACACTGGGGCCAGGATGATAGGTGTTGATCAAACTCAGGTCGAAAGTATCATCTCTCGGTTAACCAACTTGGGTCGCGACGCAATCGAGCCTCCTCTCATATTGGATCATGCCGTCGTTGAATATGATGGGGTTCCCTTGCTTTTTGTCTATATTCGCGAACAGACGATCAAGCCAGCACACCGTAAAGGAAAGAGCATCGAAGAGGCTTGGATACGCTCCGGGGGAACGACCAGAAAGGCTTCGCGAGCGGAGGTCGGCTCGCTCATGCTAAATAGCCATGCTCCTCGCTGGGAAGAGCTGCGAGCCACTTCCCTTTTGTCTGCCGATGAAGTCCTTGCTCGCCTTGACTTGGGGGTTATCTCCAAGCTTCTACAACGTCCTTTACCCGGCGACATTAGTGAGTTGATGCACTGGCTGGCAGACGAAAAGATGATTGTGCTCGACGGCAACGGTTACTACATCACGAACCTCGGCGGTATTGCAGCGGCTCGCGAGTTAAATCAATTTGACTTCCTGAGTCGGAAGCCTATACGAGTTATCCGTTATCGCGGCACCAACAAGGTTGATACCATTGATGAGATGCTGGGAAACAAAGGATATGCCGTCGGTTTTGAGGGATTGATTGGCTATCTCAAACGGATGTTGC
This sequence comes from Glaciimonas sp. Gout2, assembly GCF_035018905.1. Taxonomy (NCBI): domain Bacteria; kingdom Pseudomonadati; phylum Pseudomonadota; class Betaproteobacteria; order Burkholderiales; family Oxalobacteraceae; genus Glaciimonas; species Glaciimonas sp. Gout2. The sequence goes on from NZ_JASJXA010000032.1 coordinate 3,131, forward strand.
CACATTCCGAGGTTATTCAGCAGTCGCTCCGGGAGCAGGTAAGTGTCTACCCAGAAATCGCGCTACGAGAACTTATCGCCAACGCCTTGATTCATCAAGATTTTAGTGTAACGGGGGCTGGTCCGATTATCGAAATATACGATGATCGAATTACCTTTATTAATCCTGGCTCGTTACTCCCCAGTAAGCGGCTTGACCGCTTAATTGGTACCACGCCTGAGTCACGTAACGAACTACTCGCGTCGAAATTCCGCTTGTACCGTATTTGTGAGGAAAGGGGTACTGGATTCCAAAAAGTAATATCTGCCGTGGAGCTATTCGGGATGCCACCGGTTTTATTCACACCATTGGAAAACGCATTTCAGGTCACCCTATACGCACCTAGACAATTCGCTGAAATGGGACAAAGCGAACGAATCGAAGCTTGCTATCAACATGCCGTCTTACAGTATGTTTCTAGTCAAACACTGACCAACACCACGCTGCGAACCCGCTTCAAAGTAAGTGAGCGGCAACGTAATCAAATCACCAACCTGATTGCGGATGCAGTCGACGCCGGGCGCATCAAGCGTAAGGACGCTACCAGTGGTAATAAATTTGCTGAATATGTACCCTATTGGGCTTAAAAAAAGAGCATGGCATTTTGATATTTCCATGTAATAAAAATATCGATGTGATCACCCAACTTTTATCCTTCCAGGTGCATCAGAGCGCATTACCCTGATGCAGGATCAATCCCTCCACGCCCCGCTCAGGGCGGGGCTGTGGCGGCGTTGCACGGTGCACTAATACCGGTGCGTTTAACAAAGCCCGCAGGCGTGGTGGGTAGTGCGCGGCGCAGGTACTGGTTGATAAGTGATAAATGGTATTAAAAATGCAACTAAATATATGGAGTAAAAAGAGCGTTCACTGCGGAGGGGGTGGCATGATCGGCGTGCCCATTCCTTTTAGAGTTATCGGAGGACGGAGAGTATCCGTTCCGACAAGCTGGCATGCCGTCATTTATCCAATGAATTGTGCTACGATATACGAAACCTCCCTGAATTTAATCCGATAAGGACTGAAGTCATATTGTCACGACCTAGCGCTCCTTAAGATCGCACACTATTCATGAAATATAATAAATCCGCCTTGGTAGTAAACTCAGGCGACAGCGTCGACGATAAAGCCTCCTTTAACCCCGGACACCTTCTAGATGTGTTACTCGAGATACTCCATTTAAAAAACGACGCAGCGTTGTGTCGCGTACTGTGTGTCAGCCCGCCATTGATAAGTAAAATCCGGAATGGAAGTTTGCAAATTAGCGCAGCATCACTAATCCGTATGCACGAAGAAACTGGGCTAACAGTCGGCGAATTAAGGGGGTTAATGGGCGACCATAGAAAAAATTTCGGTGTCAGCGACTAGAATTCCCGGACTAGAGCCCCATTCAAAAAGAACGCGATTTACCTTTAAATAGAACCAAAAAGATTTCCTGAAAGAACTATTTCCGCATATTCTTTTTCAAAATCATCCCTAGATTCCACGTCACAAAAGCGCCCAGGAAAAACCAACGGCTCATCACAAAAACAGCATTGACTGTCTGGTGCAATGATTTGTCTTTGACGTGCTGCCGCCAAGGAGTGTTGTATGGCCAGCGCGATCACCTGATCGACCGGTTAAATCCACCATCGGTTTCTGCCCTTCAGTAGGGCAGAAATAATTCGATTCAATAACATTATCTTAGTCCCCTGATGTCATCCGCTTTTCAATGTCCGACATTAAAAAAATACATCAACGGCATCCAACATCTTCGCTGTAAACCATCCCGCAATTTCGCTGGCAGCATAATTGCAAGGCTTACGCAGTCCCGTATAGCTTTGGCTGGACAAATTGTACGACGGCATTTGCCATGTCCGCCATCTTCATGACGCCATCTACGGCAACGCGTTCGATCGCGTTACTCGGCATAGAACGATAAGGTGCCTCATCTAGCGACTGGACTAACGCAATCCCGCCATGCTTTTTGATTACCTCCAGTCCGGCAGTTCCATCATCCAGAGCGCCCGACAGCACAATTCCGATTACTCTAGACCCGTAACATGTCGCGGCCGAACGAAACAACACATCAATACAGGGACGTGAGAACTTTTCTTTGCAAGCACACGACAATAGAATTCGGCCATTTTCTACTAAAAGATGCTTGCCAGCTGTTGGCAGATAGATATATCCATTGATGACGGGATCACCATTAACAGGATGTATTGCAGGAAGGGAACCAGTGCGGTTAAGTATCTCTCCCAAAAAACTACGCATATTCGACGGTATGTGCGTAACGATAAGCAAAGCTGCCGGTAGCGTTGACGGCAGGCCGGCTATGAGAATTTTCAATCCCCTCAGACTGCCAGCCGATCCACCAATTACTACTATGTCTCGTCGGGTCATCAACTTTCCTTCATTGCTAACATGGAGGTATCGCCATAACAAGGGCAGCTTATTAAATCGACCCGGCATCATGTTGAAATAATTTGAGCGATATATTAAACAAAGCTTCATCGCATAAAATTATCCATAATTTTAATAATTTAAAATATATACCCACTGAAAGCGCCTTGGTGCCATCGAAGAATAAAATATATTCACCAATCAACAAGAAAGCCATCACTTTGATAAGAATCCCTACTAACATCGACAGGTGACCTCAACAATCTCCTAAACATTATTAAAAAGTCAGTATCAAGCCCGGTCAGTGGGAGGTATGCTTTGTAAGCATCTTAAACATTTGATTTTTCCCGTCGGATGTAGCCGCTTTAGCCGAACCAAACGAAAGAGCCGAAAGCTCTTTCGTTTGAATATTTTGGCCCCCTCGATGTTCAGTAATTACAATTTGCCAAGAAAAACCTGGGGCTCCACGGATAATTTTCAAGGTAAGCAGGTAATTTTCATCGCCACGAATGAATGACATCTTGCCCTCCAAAAACACGATTGAGAAAAAATTTTAGGATCAGATCAGACGAAATCAGGGACGGGATAATGTGCTAGCCGGGGTAAATTGATGGCAGGATTTCGCTTCCACGAACGAGGACGGAATGTGCGTCGATAAATTTTGGGTGCATGTGCTAGTACAAAATTCTGTCACATAAAAGTTTTTCGTACAAGTAATAAATTACTGAGTAAAATCGATGAAGTCGGCGCAACATAACTGCGCCACAACCGTTTTTAGTATGTTGCATTCACCGCTTGAATCCCCCATTGCAGACATTCATCCGTTATACAATCAACGCTGATATCCCTCAAAAGCACTTCCCTGCCCGTACCAATGCGGCCTGTTCTCCATCGTAATCATCCCGACAATCCACGTCACAAAATCGCCCTGGAAAAACCACCGGCTCGTCACAAAAGCAGCAATGACCATCTGGTGCAACGATTTGTTGTTGACGTGTTGCCGCCAGCGAATGCTGTATGGCCAGCGCGATAACCCGATCGGCACGGTCTGCGATGTCGCTCATGCTGATGTCCTTTCGGTAGTCTTCACGTCACCGGTGACCAGTACATAGTCGTCAAACTTCACGACCTCTTGTCCGGCCCAATCATTGATGGCTAAAAACTGCGATTGCAGCGGGACCAGTTCATTGCGGGCGAACACCCGCGCTGCCGGTTCGACGGCTCCGAAGCCGCCGGTGTTATTGGGCATGATGCCGAGCAACTGGGGCGGCACGCGGTGTGCAGCCAGCACGTCGTCGCGGGTCACGCCTTTGATGTTGAAGAATTCATCCTTCGCCGCCACGTCCGAGACCGGCAGAATCTGAATGCCGTCTTTCTTCCCATTCGGTGCATACATGAACAGGTTGCGGAAATTGCCCGGCCCCTTGCTGTCACGCATGGCCTGGCGCAGGTTGTCCACGTCGGCGTTGTTTGCGGCCGCGTCGGTCATGTAAAAGATGAATCCGGCGTGGGAACCGTTCTTGTAATACTTGCGCCGAAATAAGGTCGCTGCTTCGTTGAGCCACGCCGACTGCAATGCACTCAGATATTGCGGCACGCCGTAGACTTCCTGATTCACGTCGGGGTCCATCAGGTGACACAGTGAGCCGGTGCGAAACGCATACTCTTCCTGCCAGCCGCGCACGAAATAATACTGGTCCAGATCGCGCCCGCGCCGCACGTACTTGGCTAACGCATGCGCCAGCGCCAACAGCTTGCCGCTGCGGCTGACCCGTTTCTCCAGGTACGCATTGCCAAAGGTTAAAAAATCCAGCGTCAGCCGTTTGAACGCATCGCGTGACAGTAGAGGTGTCGGCACAAACGTCGAGGTCAGGATGTTGGCTTTGAAGTAGATCGCGCTGCTGTGGTGGACGCTGGAGTTAAACGATTTTGTCAACCCGGCATAATTGACAGGTGGCTCATACCAGCGCCCGTTCGACCAGCATTCCAAACTATCGAGGATCTCGGCGTGATCGAGTACCGGCGTCGGATCGCCAAACGTGAAGGCTTCGAAGCCTGCCGCGGCGTTTGCTGCCTTGTCGCTCGTCGTCGGGATTGCGGTGGTAGCGAGGTCGGTGGCGGTAGCCGTGGCCATGTTGTTGGCACGGGATCGTGCCTGTTGCTTATTGCTCATGAGGTATAAATCTCCATAAAGGATTGGGTATTGGAATGACCGCCTTCAAACGGCTCGTGGTCGAGTGCGTGCATACACGCCCACGCCAGATCGGCATGGCCGGTGGCATCGGTGCGACTTGCTTCGTAGGTAGCTTGCCGACCGCTGGCGGTGAGCGTTTTATGGATCGACATAAAGGCCTGCGCGATATCGATCGATCCGGCGTCGAATTCGAGCCGGGCTTTGCTGATGATGTTTTTAGCTTTGAGGACCATCCGGGTTTTGACTTCGAGCGAATAGGTAATGGCGGTCGCGGCCGGGAAGAACTGGCGCACCAGCGGAAAGACGCCAATGCCCATGCCGGTGGTATCGATGCCGATATATTCGACGTTATAACGGAGCGTCATTTGCCGTATGGCCTCGGCCTGCGCTTCGAAATCCATATCACGCCACTGATGCCGCTCCAGGATGCGGAACTTGCCACCAGCAACCAAGGGCGGGGCCAGCACTACGCACCCGGCACTGTCGCCCGTCAATGACGGGTCGTAGCCGATCCAGACTGCCCGGTTGCCGAAGGGCCGGTTTGCAAAGACTTTGAAATCGGACCACTCGACCCAGGTATCGACCATGCAGCGCTGTAACTCCATCAGCGGAAAGATCGACTGGGTATCGTCGATAAAATTGCACATCAGCAGGTTTTCGAACTGGTCGGGGCTATATTCGAAATTGCGCAATTCGTCGATATCGAACAGATTGCAGCCACCGCGCTCGGCGTCCAGAATGGTGACGATCTGGCGCCAGATTTTGTCCTCGCCAGTGAAGCCCGCCGCCAACCGTTTGTGCGACAGATCGATGGCGATCTGATTGGCCACAGCGCGGCGTTTATTGAACCCGTCGCCGCTCCAGAACGGATAGGCCTGATGGGTAATCGACGACGGTGTCGAAAAGTAGGTCTTGCGCCATTGCTTATGCAGCGCCATGCCGGAGGCGACTTTGTTCAACTCGGCAAAGTTATGCGTCCAGAAAAACTCATCGAAATAAAAGTTGCCGTGATAGCCCTGTGCGGTGCGCGCATTGGTGCCGAGGAAATACAGGTGCGCGCCGTTCGGTAACACAATCGGGTCACCACTCAACTCCACCCCAGCGGCGTCCTTGGCGAATTGAATAATGTATTGCTTAAAGACATGGGCCTGTGCTTTGGACGCCGATAAAAAAATCTGATTGCGCCCGGTCTCAATCGCATCGGCCAGCGCCTCGCGGGCAAAATACCAGGTCGCCCCGATCTGCCGCGATTTGAGAATCACCCGCGTACGCTGGTCACTGTTGCGGTGCCAGACCTTTTGATAATCAAACAGGGAATCCTGAAAGGCGTCCAGCAACTGGATGCGCTGTTCGTCGCTGAATTCATTGCGGATCGGCTTTTTCTTCGGTCCCGCGTTCCGGTTCGCCAGCTTCGGATTGAGATCCACTTCATTGCCGCCGGGTGCTTCATAACGGCGCACGCGGGCAGTCTGCACCACCTGACGCATTAATAAATCGATCTCTTTAAAATCACCGCCGGATTTGCCGTCTTTGCCGATCAGCTGCACTAAGCGGGCGTCCAGTGCCGCTTCCACCTTTTCCAATACGGGCGCACTGTCCCAGCTATCGCGCTGCTTCCAGCTTTCGACCGTGGAACGTTTCAGTTTCAGGTAATCGGCGACGGCCGAAATTTGCCATCCCTGCCAATATAAAAATTTGGCGAGTCGGCGCGGATCCGTTTTGGGATCAGTTTCAGTGAGGGAGAGAGGGGCGATTTCTGACATGCCGCAAGCGTAGGGGTCACGCGCGCGTAATGCTTCTACCAGAGCGCCACTAAGCGCCTTACTAACCCCCTGCAGATTGAATCAGGGCGCGCTGTCGTTGACCATGGCGACATCTGACCACTTTTACGCTGACCAGCGCACACCATGCCTACTAAATCCACATTTTTCCGTGTCGCCATCGAAGGTGCCACCACCGACGGGCGCGAGATCACGCGCCAGCAAATTGCGCAAATGGCGAAGACCTTTAATCCCGACAAATACGGAGCACGAATCTGGATGGAGCATATCCGCAGTGCGCTACCCGATAGTCCGTTTCGTGCCTACGGTGACGTGACCGCCGTCAAAGCCGAAGAAATTCAACTCGATGGCGTGACCAAACTGGCGCTATTTGCGCAGATCGACCCGACCCCGTCGCTGGTGGCCATGAGCAAAGAACGGCAAAAGATTTACACCAGCATTGAGATCAATCCCACCTTTGCTGGCAGCAATGAGGCTTATCTGGTGGGTCTTGGCATCACCGATAGTCCGGCCAGTCTCGGGACCAGCGTCCTGACGTTCGCTTCCACCAGCGCCATTAACCTGTTCGCAGAACGCAAACAACATGCCGATAACGTATTTTCTGAAGCGGTCGAAGTCACGCTCGAATTTGAAGAGAGCGCCAATCCGGTACCCAGTAAATTTACGACGACCATCAACAATATCCTGAAACGTTTTACCCAAAAAGAAAACGGGGACGATGCCCGTTTTAACGATGTCAGCGAAGCCTTAGAAGCCGTCGCGCTGCATGCCAGCGACACGGCGCAATCGTTCACCACCCAATTCACCGCCGCACAAAAGCAGATTGCCGCACTGCAAGAGGAACTGGCGGGCGTAACGTGCGCGTTCGACACGTTCAAACAGCAGATGGAGTCCCAGGACGGTAACCCCTCCAAACGGCCAGCCGCGACCGGTGGCAGCGGCATGGACCAGACCGAGTTTTAAGCGCGCATCGCTAGTGAACGCAAGGTTCCCTTTAAACAAACATTATTGCCGGAGTGTATAAAATGAAAAAAATTACCCGCGTTGCCTTTGACCATTACACCGCCCGCCTGCAAGTATTAAACGACACGGCCAGCGCTGCATCGACCTTTGCCGTCGCCCCGACCATCCAGCAAAAGTTGGAAACCAAGATGCAGGAGTCGAGCGAATTTTTAACCAAAATCAACATCATTGGTGTGACCGAACAGGAAGGAGAAAAGCTGGGTCTCGGCATCTCCGGACCGGTGGCCAGCCGCACCAATACCGCCAATAAAGACCGCCAGACCCGCGACCTGACCACGCTCGACGGTCATAAATACCGCTGCGAAAAGACCAACTTTGACACCCACATCAAGTATCAAACGCTGGATGCATGGGCCAAGTTTGCCGACTTCCAGAGTCGCATTGCCAACGTGATCCTGACCCGTCAGGCGCTCGACCGCATGGTCATCGGCTTTAATGGCGTGAGCATCGCCGCGGACACCGATATCGTCACGTATCCGATGCTGCAGGATGTCAATAAAGGTTGGCTGCAGCACTACCGCGAACAGGCACCGGAACGCGTCATGCAGGAAGGCAACACGCCAGGCAAGCTGTACATCGGCAGCAACGCCGAGATTACCGGCGATTATGTCAATCTGGATGCCGCCGTGTATGACGCGATCAATCTGCTTGATCCGTGGTATCAGAAAGATAATGGCTTAGTGGCTATCGTCGGTCGATCGCTGTTACACGACAAATATTTTCCACTGATCAACATTAATCAGGCTCCGACCGAAACACTCGCCGCCGATATCATCGTCAGCCAGAAGCGTCTCGGTGGCTTGCAGGCAGTCAGCGTCCCATATTTCCCGGACAACGCGATTCTGATCACCCGTTTTGATAACCTGTCGATCTACTGGCAAGAGTCGGCCCGCCGCCGCCGTGTAGTCGACGAAGCCAAGCGCGACCGCATCGAAAACTACGAATCGTCGAATGACGCGTATGTCGTCGAAGATTTTGGCCTCGGTGCGATGATAGAAAACATTGTGCTGGTTGACGCCACGACGCCGAAAGCATAACCATGGGCCACCTTTCCCCCGCATTGCGACACAAGGCCAGGGCGCTGGCCGCGAAAGCGGCAGCCAACTCTCCGGAAGGGCAACTGACCGCAGGCAGCGCCTATGAATTGATGCTCTACAAGCTGGCCGAAGATCGCCGTCGCCTCAAACAGATCCAGTCGGTCAAGCAAAAGATTGCCCTGAAGGCCGAGATCCTGCCCGAATATCAGGACTGGATCGACGGGGTATTAAGCGCGGGGAAAGGCGCACAGGATGACGTACTGACGACCTTGTTAGTCTGGCACATCGATGTCGGCGACTATGCGCAGGCGTTACGCATTGCCGCCTATGCCATCACCCATGCGCTGACCTTACCGGATCAGTACAACCGCGATATTCCGACCCTGCTGATGGACGAGTTTGCGGAGGCGGCCCTATCCGGCCAGATGACACCCGCTGTCGGCCGCACCATCTTGCCCGAAGTCATGACGCAGACCGAACGCCTCGATGCGCCGGATCAGGCGCGGGCCAAATTGCATAAAGCACTGGCCTATGCGCTGCTGGACAAAAGTGCCATCGCCGCCGATAACGTCGCCGATGCCGCACCAGCGGCGATCCATCTGGCCTTGCCGCACCTGACCCGCGCCCTCGCACTTGACAGCCGAGTCGGCGTTAAAAAAGATATTGAACGCCTGACCTGTCGTCTCAAAAAGACCACCGCCACACTGGCAAAGGGTAAGGCGTAATCCCAAGCACCCAACGGCGCACGGCGGCGCGGGTCGATGAGTTGCACATTGATGTGACAGCTCTGACTCCCGCCCACCGCCGTCTATTTTGAAAGTGATCATGAGCTTTATCGCCAGGTCCCCCATGCCCTTGACCACCAACGAGACCACGGATCCGACTATCGTCGAAAACGACGGATGGTTTCCGGCTATCGATCTGCATCACATGCGGGACGCGATGCGGCTCGACGGCACGGTCACCACGCCGCGCTTAGTCCAGGCCGTGGCCGAAGCGATCCTATACGTGAATGGTGAACTGGACGCATGGCAGGACGAACAGCTAGAGAACGGCTTCAGCACCTTGGAAGTTGTCCCCGCTAAAAAGATCAACCGTGAAAGTAAGTTATTGATTCATTACCGGCGTGCCGTCTACAGCATCGCCAAAGCCGACCTATTGGAAAAATACCGAGATTACGACACCACCGCGTCATCCATGGCCGACAAGAAATCCATGGGGTATTTGGACGACGGTCCCGGTGAACAACGGCGTAACGCGCACTGGGCGATTGCCGACATCTTGCAACGGCATCATTTAACGGTCGAGTTGATTTAACAAGGATAACCATGCTGGTCCGCGCTCAACAATACGACACGCTTGATTTGCTGTGCTGGCGGCATCTGGGCGCAACCGCCAGCGTGGTCGAAGCCGTGCTGGAAATGAATCCCGGTCTGGCCGACGGCGGACCGTTTATTGCCCACGGTCGGCTCATCACCTTACCGGAACCTGCTGCTACCGCCACACCTCCCCGCCAGACCATCAGTCTGTGGGATTAACTTGTGATTTTTAAGGGAGAAACACTATGGCCGAACCTGGCAGTACCTCTTTATTCATCACCACCGCCGCAGGCATCGGTCTGTCCTCGATCTTTCCGGGGATCGATGGCAATGCCTTGATCGGTGCCTTTGCCGGTGCCACCTTGGTGGCTATTACCAGCAAGAATTTGCCGCTGTTGCAGCGACTGGTCTACATGGTCATTTCGCTGGCGATTGGTTATCTGGCCGCGCCGGAAGTCATGAACAACACACCACTCAAACAATCCGGTGTCGCCGCTTTCTTAGCTTCGGCAGCAGTGATTGCGCTGACCTTACACGGTATCGATTTAATCAAATCCATTGCGTTGCCAGAATGGTTACGCAAAGGAGGACGCCATGATTGATACCGTGCAACAAGTCGTGACTGCTATCGCGTTGTGCTGCTATCTCGCGGCGTGCGGGCAACTGCTGTGCTACCGGCGCGGTCTGGCGAACTACCGGATCCACCTGTCGTCGCTGGCATGGTTGCTGATTGCCCTGACCGGTAGTTGTGCCCTGGATATTCTGCTCGGGCACGCGCCGGTGTCATTGGCGCAAGCCGGACTGGCGCTTGCCTTATGCATCATCGTGTGCCGTGCCAGGGGCAATGTCGCCCACCTTTTGAAAGATCCGTATGGCTATCTCGACTGACCACCTCACTGAACACTTTACGCTGACAGAATTCGTGCGCAGCGACACCGCCCGCACCCTCGGCATCGACAACACGCCACCACCAGCCATCACCGTGAACCTACGGCGTCTGGCCAAGTTTGATGAACTGGTCCGGCTCGAACTGGGCGGTGCAGCGATGCGCATTTCGAGCGGGTTTCGTTGTTCCTCATTGAACCGGGCGGTCGGCGGCGCACGCAACAGTGCGCACCTCGACGGGTTAGCCAATGATTTTACGGCAGGCGAATTCGGCACACCGATGGCGATCTGTCGCAAGCTCGAACACTCCTATTTACAGTTCGATCAACTGATCTACGAACGCGCCGGATCCGCAATCTGGGTCCATCTGGGTATCGCGGCCGAAGGGGTTACACCACGGCGTCAGGTATTGACCATCGATCACAAAGGGACACGGGCCGGGTTATGGAGCTGATCGTTAAAATCCTCGTTGGGGTGTTGTTAATGGGTAGCATGGCAACCGTCATTGTTAGTCAACGCGCCAGCCTGATCACCGTCAAGGAACAGGCCACTCGCGCCGAGCAAGGGAGGGATGAGCGGGACCGCATCATCGCTACTTTACAAGCCGCCGACGTCAAACAGCGTCAGGCAACTATCAAACTACAAGCGGCGCGGGCCAGCATGGCCGTCACATTGTCCGAACGTGAAACCCTGATCGAGCAACTCCATCATGACCTCTCCATTCGCCCTTGGGCTGTTACTCCTTTGCCTGACGCTATTGCCCGGCTGCGCAAGCGTGGGTCCCTCACCGGTGCCGACGCTTATCGTCAATGGCTGTCCGCCAGTCACCCGCTGCCAGTTACCAGCAACGGCACCGACCACTAACGGCGCATTGCACCTTACCCTCGAACGCACCGAGGCTGCATGGGCCATGTGTGCGGCACAGGTCGACATGATCGTTGCATGCCAACAGGAAGAACATGATGCTCAAGCCCACTAGCCTGCAAAACCATCTGATCGCGGCCAATCCGGATTTGCGTCAGAACCCCGACAAGCTGCTGGTGTTCGCCGACGAGGGTAACGTGGTCGCTACCGGATCCGCATCGCTCTCGTTTGAATACCGCTACAAGCTCAACATCATCCTCACCGATTACAGCGGCGATCCGGATGCGATCATGGTGCCGTTGCTGGCATGGATTGCGCTGCATCAAAGTGACTTACTGAATAATCCGACGTTACGACAAACCGGCATTGGTTTTGAGGTGGATTTTAATAATCATGAAACGATTGATCTGTCGATCAAGCTGGACCTGACCGAATGCGTGATCGTCAAGCGCGATGGCGGCAGGCTCACTATCCGTCATCCACTGGAGGTACAACCAACGCCCGTTTATACCGATGATTTCTGGACTCTTTATCAAGGCGAGTCGTTACTCGCCGAATGGCATACTCCGGTAAATCCGTCATGAGCGACGACCTGCAGGGGATTGAAGAATGGGCCGGTGCGCTGTTATTAAGACTTGTACCGGCCCAACGCCGTGCCGTCAATAAGCAGGTCGCGCAGGACTTACGTCGCAGTCAGGTGAAACGCATTGCCAGCCAACAAACACCGGATGGCGAGGCCTATACGGCGCGCAAACAACGCAAGAACCTACGGGGAAAAAGCGGTCGCATTAAACGCCAAAAGGCCGCGATGTTTGCGAAGATACGCAAACAAAAAAGCCTCACAATTCAGCAGGATGAAAATCAATTATCGGTGGGCTTCTTTGGACGCGTGGCGCGCATTGCACGGGTGCATCAGGAGGGATTGATAGACAAGGTATCAAAGAAAGGGCCGGAAGTCCGCTATGCGGCCCGGCCTTTATTGGGATTTAGTGCTGAGGATCACACGTTGATTCGTGAATCTTTACTCAAACATTTGACGCCATAGCATCGATTAGTCTAGCGATACTTCACGCAACAATTCAGGATGACGGCTAGCTATTTTTAGCAACGTTTGGGCGGGGCCGGAAGGAGATTTACGGCCTTGCTCCCACTCTTGCAGCGTTCGCACTGAAACACCGATAGCTTTCGCAAATTCAGCCTGGGACATACCGGAACCTGCACGGGCCGCCATCAACTCCCACTTCGGTCCCGTCAAGACCTCATCTTTTTCGATAGTGCCATCCGAGCGCACGATCACACGTCGCATCGATCCATCCGGCAACGCTTCGAATGTGGTTTTTCGCGCCCACTTGCCACCACGTAATTCTTGCACCGCTTGTAACAGTTCAGCGCCGATGTCACGTTGCGCATCCCGCGCCATTAATGCCTTCTCAGTCAGTTTCATCGAGAATCTCCTTCAATTGTTTAAAAATATGGCCGGGGATGGAAGCGCGATTGCTCTTTGCATAAATCACCAGCATTAAAATTTGTCCCGCTCGAGTACGTGCGTAATAACAGACCCTCACACCGCCAGACTTACCTGCGCCTGCACGTGCCCAGCGTACTTTGCGAACGCCCCCTGAACCGCGAACAACATCCCCAGCCTCATGATTATCAGAAAGATATTCCTGTAACTCTTTATATTCGTCATCATTAAGGTAATCATAGACGTTGGAGGAAAATAGGGTTGATTCAATAAATTCATATCGCATGCGGTTAATATACGCCATAAGCGTACATTACGCAAATGATCGGATGTCAGAACAATCCCACAACCGTGGCACTATCCCAATTCGTAATCACCAGTTCCCGACTACTCCCCGGCTGGCCGTGCACGCTGCCCAAGCTATATTTGATATCCAACCCCATCATCGTAAAGCCGTCAAACACCGCCCGGATATCCGGATGATCGTTAATGCTGACCATCACTTTTCCCTTACAGCTGCGCATAAAATCCGCCATCTGCTGATACTCGTGGAAACCAAAGTCGACGCCATACCCTTCAGTTTGCCAGTACGGTGGATCCAGATAAAAGAATGAATGCGGCCGGTCATAGCGCGTCATGCATTCCAGCCACGGTAGATTCTCGACATAGGTCCCGGCCAGTCGCACCTGCGCAGCGCGTAGATTATCTTCAATGCGACACAGATTAATCTCGGGACCGGTGGTGGCGGTACCGAAACTTTGTCCAGTGACCTTGCCGCTAAAGGCATGCTGTTGCAGATAATAAAATCGCGCAGCCCGTTGGATGTCGGTCAGCGTCTCGGGACGCACCGACTGGTGTGCCTTAAAAATTGTCCGGCTGGTCATCGGCTAGGCGCCCCCGCCCAGTCGAACTGCCGCACAAACTCGGTCATGTGATGCTGAACGACCCGGTATAAATTCACCAGTTCGCCATTGATATCGTTGATGACTTCGGTGCGCGCCGGTACCGGTCGCAGGAAATACAGCGCTGCACCACCGCAAAACACTTCGACATAGCAGTCATGCGGGGGAAACAACGGAATGAGTTTGTCAGCCAGTCGGCGTTTGCCGCCCAGCCACGGAATGATCGGTGTGCCATCCATGGGGAGATTCTTTATCGGACGCTCGTTGGCATGCTGGTACGGAGCGCGTGGCTCTCAAGGAAGGGATCGTAAAGTGGTTTAACGTGCCGCAACGCGGACATTTAATGGCAAGAGAAATATATTCTCCCTCGCCGAGTTTGCGAGCACAATGCCCGCAGCGAATCGTGTTCATTTGGGTAAACCTGCGAAATATGCTAGCCTTGCGCCGCCTGTACAGGTGCGCGGCCTTGGCTTTAATTGCAGGTGTCTCTGCTGGTACGGTGGCGTGGTCAGTGTTGAAGCACTGTTCACGTCGCCGCGTCTTAAGCGCTACTTTCTCACGCGTGCGCACGGTGCCATAGCGCCTCTGAGCTGATAAGCGGCTTACCAACCCGCTGCCTGATGCGCTGGGGACCACAACGCGGCACCATGCATCGCATGACTGCTGACCTCTCCGAAATCCTCCGCTTACTCCTGAACCTGATCCGTCTTGGCACCATTGCCGAGATCGATCATGACGCGCATCACGTACGGGTTCAGGTCGGCAACAATCTGACCAACTGGCGACCATGGACGACGACGCGGGCGGGTGACGCACAAACATGGTGGCCACCCTCACTCGGTGAGCAGGTTATTTTGCTCTCTCCGGAAGGCAACTTTGACCATGGGGTGATTTTGCCTGCCGTGTATTCTGATCAGTTTGTCCCACCCTCAACCGATCCGGCTCATCACACCACGCGCTATCGCGATGGCGCACTGATCCAGTACGACAGCGTCGCCCACACATTGAGCGCCACCTTGCCGGATGGCACCAGCGTGACCGTCACACCCGGCAAGGTGACCTCCAACGCGGACGACACGGTCTGCACGGGCAATCTCACCGTTTTAAAAAATCTAATTGTGACCGGCATGAGTTCACTCAACGGCGGCATGGCGGTCACCCCCGGTGCGGGTGGTGGTGCGGCGGCCGTGATCAACGGTACATTGACCGCAACCGGCGATGTGGTGGCGGGAAACATCAGCCTGATGAACCACCCCCACGGCGGTATTGAGCGTGGTAGCGACGTGTCGGACGGTCCAAAATGAGCGGCATGCACCGCAGCACTGGCCGTGCATTAACCGGCCTCGCGCATATCCGTCAATCGCTGGCTGATATCCTGACCACACCGATAGGATCCCGCGTGATGCGCCGTGGTTACGGGTCCGAAGTGCCGGATCTAATCGATCAGCCATTACATGGCGCCACGACCTTACGCATTTATGCGGCGACCGCCCATGCGGTGCGCCTGTGGGAACCCCGCATTAATTTAACCGGCTTACAGCTACAGCGCGACGCCGATGGCAAAGCGACCCTGCTGCTCGATGGCGTGGCCGCTGAACAAAGTGTGCAACTGACGGTGCCGGTTAGTCAGGGTGGCGTATGAGTACCTCGGCGATTGACCTCTCGCGCTTACCGGTACCGAACATCGTCGAAGCGCTGGACTTCGAGACTATACTCGCTGAACAGCTGGATGACCTGATCGTTCGGGACGCGACCTTCGACGGCTTGCAGGAATCCGATCCGGCCATGAAGGTTTTACAAGTCACGGCTTACCGCGAATTACACATACGCCAGCGCGTCAACGAAGCGGCCCGCGCCCTGATGCTGGCGTATGCAATGGATAGCGATCTGGATCACCTGGGCGCATTGATGGACGTGCCGCGTCTGGTCGTCACGCCTGCCGATCCCGACAAGGGAACCGATGCGGTGATGGAATCGAATGCAGATTTGCGCA
Organism: Glaciimonas sp. Gout2; assembly: GCF_035018905.1. Lineage (NCBI taxonomy): Bacteria > Pseudomonadati > Pseudomonadota > Betaproteobacteria > Burkholderiales > Oxalobacteraceae > Glaciimonas > Glaciimonas sp. Gout2. The sequence continues at coordinate 19,018 of NZ_JASJXA010000032.1, forward strand.
AGCGTATCCAGCTGGCTCCGCACGGCTTCTCGGTCGCCGGTCCGGAAGGCGCGTATATCTTTCATGCACTCGGTGCCGATGGCCGCGTGCTGGATGCGTCGGCGACCAGTCCGTCTCCAGGTGAAGTGATCGTCACCATCCTGTCACGCGACGGTGATGGAACGGCCACACCCGATTTACTGGAACTTGTTGCGTCACGACTCGGGGCCGACAACGTGCGCCCGCTCACCGATTACGTCCTGGTCGAATCGGTCGAGATTGTGCGCTATCAGGTTCGCGCCACCTTGTTTACGTTTCCCGGTCCGGATGCGACCGTCGTCCTCCTGGAAGCACAGAAGCGCATGGCGCAATACGTGATCGATACCCACCGCATCGGACGCGTGCCGACCTTGTCAGGCATCTATGCCGCCTTACACGTCGACGGCGTCGAACGCGTGGAGTTGACATCGCCCACCACGGACCTCCCGGTGACACGCCGACAGGCACCGTTCTGCGACGATATCGTAGTCGACTATGGCGGTGTGTATGAATAAGCCGGTTCCTTCATCATATCGGTCGTTACTGCCACCCAACACCACGCCACAGGAACGCGCACTGGAAGCCGCGACCGCCCGCATCTCCGCTGTCCCAGTGCCGTTACGGTCGTTGTATCAGCCGTACGCCTGCCCCATCAATTTACTGCCATGGCTGGCGTGGCAATTGTCCATCGACAGCTGGAAACCGTACTGGAGCGAAGAAGTCCGGCGCGCCCGCGTGCGCAGCGCCATGGCAATCCACCGCCAGAAGGGCACCGCCCAATCCGTCAAAGATGTGGTCGCCGCGTTCGGAGGCGCGATCCTGCTTAACGAATGGTGGCAACAATCGCCCAAGGGTGAACCGCACACCTTTGATTTGCTGATGACCTTGAGTGGCGCAGGCGGCGCATCCGCGACCGCTGCCTTTGTCGACGACGTCATCGCCGAAGTCAACCGGACCAAGCCGGTGCGCAGTCATTTTACGTTCACCCAAGGGTTGAATACCTTTGCTGCGATTGCAGTCGTCACCGCGCTGCGTCCTGTGATCTACGCCCGACTACACCTTACGGAAGCACCCTAATCCTATGTCCGGAATCTCCATCATCACCACCAAAGCCGGTCGCGCCGCCTTAGTCAACGCCGAACACAACGGCACCGCACCACTGACCGTAACCCATATTGGTCTCACCGCCGCCGTGTTCACGCCCGACGACGACCTGGTTGATCTACCCGGCGAATTCAAACGGCTCGATACGCTCTCAGGGGAAGTCGTGGCTGCGGACACGATCCACGTCACCATCCGCGACGATGGCACCGACACCTATACGGTGCGCGGGATCGGCTATTGGTTGAGTAATGGTGTCTTGCTTGGTGTCTACGGTCAGCCTGACCCGATCCTGGAGAAGTCCGCGCAGTCGATGCTGCTGTTGTCGGCCGACACGATTTTTACGACGATTGATGTCACCAATTTAACCTTTGGCAACGCCAATTTTACCAATCCCCCGGCCACCACCTCCCGCCAAGGCGTGGTCGAACTGGCGACTTTTACTGAGACCGTGGCAGGAAGCGATCCGACCCGTGCGGTGACGCCAGCCGGACTGACACCGGCGCTGGCCAACGCTATCGATCACCACAAAGAAGAAATCGATCCGCATCCTGGTTATCTCACTGATGCACGGGGTGACGCACTGTATTTCCGCACACTCGACGCCGTGACCGACAGTGATACCGATTGCGACACGTTACTGACGACCGGCGTACGCGACGTGCTGGTGGCCAATGACCGCGGCATCCTCGCGGCCACCCATTTACCGCTGGACGGCGATGGCTTTGGTACGCTGGTCACACTCGTCGGTGGTCAGTTTGTACGCCAGCTCTATACCGAAGGCGGCATCACGCAACGTAGTTGGGAACGCACCGGCTTTACCGGACAGGAGCCGACTTTCAAGGGCCGTGCATGGAAACTAATATGGGACACGGTGACGTTTGATCCTGCTCACAAGCAAGACACGCTCGGATATACGCCGGTCCAGCAAGGCACCGGCATCGGACAGACCCAGAACCCGGTCAAGATCGGCTGGAGCGAGAACGACGGTCTGAAGGTGACGGTCGATGTTTCCGACCTTGGCACGCTGGTGTTGCAGAGCGCGCTCAACGATGCATTGCGCTACAAGGTCACCGGCAACGCAAATATCCGGCTGCAATGGGACGGACGCGGCGGTCAGCCGACGTGGGTGCATGGCGGCTATGACAATCCCAGTGATTGCGCGTTGTTTAATCCAGCCACCTTCAATGTCAATTACGCCAATAGTACGAATTATGCCAACAGTGCAGGCGTGGCGACGTATGCCCATCAGCTGGTCGGTGCGGGCCTGCAAGAAAACAGTATCGGCTCCTACCGCTTAAACAAAAACCATGGCTCACCGGAAGTCGGCGGGGCATGGCAGTTACGCGGCTGGGCGTATGACAACGGCACCGGCAACGATGGTGGTATCGGCACACGGGCAGCACTATGGCAAAGGGTCGGATGATGGCAACGCGCAACAAAGTAATAAAAACAAACAAGAACGCTATAGCAACGGCCATGCCGGACGAAGCGACATCACCGGCGTCCATCGTGCCACTGGCGCTGCCGGTCGACCGCTTTACCTACGCGGATGTGCGCACGCCAGTGCGGCAGGCCAACGGGATCCGGTGCGACGTCAAATTTGACGCCAATGAAAACTATTGGTCCTTTTTAGCGACGCCTGACGATGTCGAACCGCACGGACGCGTGATTTATGCCGAATGCAACAGCGGTCGGTGGGGGCCGGTACCGGATTATTACCCGAGCGATGCCGAACTGATCGCCACCGCCATCGAGCGCATCAGCAACGGTTTGCGCATCGCCACCACGGCGATTACCAAATATCAGGACCGGGTCGATATCGACGACACCACACCGGCCGATAGCGCCTTGCTCAAAGCATGGAAAACCTACCGTGTCGGTCTCAATCGGATCATCGACCAGCCCGACTATCCGCATCGTCTGACGTGGCCGGTCTGTCCGGACGTCATCTCTTTTTAATCACGCATTACTTATTACTTACAGGAGTTGTTATGGCAGACGATTATCACCATGGCGTGCGCGTCCTCGAAATCAACGACGGCACGCGACCGATCCGCACCATCAGCACCGCCGTCATTGGCCTCATTGCCACCGCCGACGATGCCGACCCATTGGCGTTTCCGCTCGACACACCGGTCCTGATCACCAACGTGATCGCCGCCCTCGGCAAAGCAGGGAAGACCGGCACCTTACGCCGCACGCTGGACGCCATCGGCCTGCAAACCAAACCGTTCACCATCGTTGTCAGGGTAGCCGAAGGCGACGATGAAGCGGCCACCACCACCAACGTGATCGGCACAGTGACGGCCAGCGGCAAATACACCGGCATCAAAGCCTTACTGGCCGCGCAGGGAAAACTCGGGATCAAACCGCGCATCCTCGGCGCACCGGGACTCGATACCCAGGCGGTGACCAATGCGCTGGTCAGCGTGGCCCAGCAGTTGCGTGGCTTTGTGTATGCGTCGGCGTGGGGTTGTTTGACCAAAGAAGATGCAGTCGCCTATCGCAAAGACTTCGGGCAACGTGAGTTGATGCTGATCTGGCCGGACTTTGTGAGTTGGGATACGGCGATTAATGCCGAGGCCAGCATTCCTGCTGTCGCCTATGCACTGGGATTACGCGCCAAGATCGACCAGACCATCGGCTGGCATAAAACCTTATCGAATATGCCGGTCAACGGCCCGACCGGTATTTCCAGCGATGTGTTCTGGGACTTGCAGGATCCGGCTACCGACGCCGGATACCTGAATGGTAAAGAAGTCACCACGTTAATTAACAATGGCGGCTTTCGCTTTTGGGGGTCGCGCACCTGTGAAGTGCCGGAATTCTTCTTTTTTGAAAACTACACCCGCACGGCCCAAGTGCTGGCCGACACGATAGCGGAGGCGCATTTTACGTATGTCGATAAACCGCTGCATCCGTCGCTGGTAAAAGATTTGATCGAAAGCATCAATGCCAAATTCCGCGACTTGAAAGCACAGGGCTACATCATCGACGGCAGTGCCTGGTACGACGAAGCGTTCAACAGCAAAGACACCTTAAAAGCCGGAAAGCTGGCGATTGATTACGACTACACGCCAGTACCCCCACTAGAAAATCTGGTATTCCAGCAACGTATTACCGACCGCTATCTGGCCGATTTCGCGAGCCGCATCACCGCGTAAAAAGCCGCTACAGGCAACCTTTTATTTGGAGAAAGACCCATGGGCTTACCCAACAAACTCAAAGATTTTAATCTGTTCAACGATGGCGCGTCCTACATGGGACTGGTGCCAGAATTGACGCTCCCCAAACTCAGCCGCAAGATGGAGGAATATCGCGCCGGTGGCATGAGCGGCCCGATCATGGTCGATATGGGGAATGAAGCGCTCACCCTCGAATGGACCGCTGGCGGCTTAATTGTCGACGCCTTAAAACAGTACGCCGCCAAGGCCCACAACGCGGTGCAACTACGCTTTGCCGGTGGCTACCAAAATGACGATACCGGCGAAGTGGCAGCGGTCGAAGTGGTGGTGCGCGGACGCCATAAAGAAATCGATATGGGCTCCAGTAAAGTCGGCGACGACACCACCCACAAGTACAGTACCGCCGTCAGTTATTACAAACTGACGGTCGATAACGTCGATCTGATTGAACTCGATTTTATGAACTGTATCGAGAACATCAATGGCGTGAGTATGAACGATGCGTTGCGTGCAGCCATCGGTTTGTAAACACCAGGTCAACCGTATCAACCCTTTATTTATTCCATTTAAAAAGAGCACACCATGTCAGCCGTCAAAACTTCCGTCGCACCTTCCACCAATCACGTCACCGTCATCCTGGACGAACCATTACAGCGCGGCGACACCGTCATCACCGCGATCCAATTACGCAAACCAAAAGCCGGAGAGTTGCGCGGTGTCTCGCTGGTCGATGTTGCCAACCTCGATGTGATGGCATTACAAAAAGTGTTACCACGCATCACGCAACCAATTCTCACCACGCAAGATGTCAACAATCTGGATTTAGCTGACCTGATGGCTTTAGGGGCCGAGGTGGCCTATTTTTTAGCGAAGAAAGCGGATCGGAACATGGTCTCCCCGACCGCGTAGAAAACGCGATGGCCGATATCGCCGTGGTGTTCCACTGGGACCCGGCGGCGATGGCAGATTTTACGTTAAACGAACTGATGGACTGGCGCGAACACGCTCGATTACGCAGCACCGCAGAGCAATAAATAAAGAAGTTATAGAAAGCAACCATGGCGGACCTCCGACTCCAAGTGATCATGACCGCGCTCGACAAAGTCACCGGTCCGCTCAAAAAAATACAGGCCGCAGCATCGCCGACCGCGAAAGCCATCAAAGCCACCAGTGACCGCCTCAAAGAACTGGGTGGCCAGCAAAAGAAACTCAATGCATTTTTAGAACTCAAGCGCGGCCTTAAAACCACGTCGGTCGAACTACGCAATGCGCAGCAGCACGCCAAAGCCATCGGTGATCAACTCGGTACGCTGACCACCCAAGCGACGCCGGCCGCTGCCGCAGTAAAAAAACTGAGCGCCGAATACAAGAAGTCACAAGCCGTCGTTGAAAAATTGAAGAACACCTACCGCGCCAATCTGGAAACCAATAAGCAACTCAACACCGCGCTCACCGCCACCGGCATGAGTACCAAAAATTTAAGCAAGGCACAGACGTGGCTCAAAGATAGCGTGGCCTATGCCAACGCCGAATTAGCGGCGCAACAAAAGAAACTGACCAGCATTGCACGACAGCAAGAGCGCATGGGCGCAGCACGGCAGCGCCTGCATACGACCCGTGCCACCGCGGGCAATGTCGCCATGGCGGGCGCAGGCATGACCGCCGCAGGCGTGGCCAGCGGTATGCCTATCCTTAAAACGGTCAAGGACTTCATGCGCTATGAGGACAGCATGGTCGGGATCGCCAAACAGGTCGACGGCGCACGCGATGGCAATGGCAAGCTGACTGCCACCTATTACGACATGGGCAGCGCGATGCGCGAACTGGCGACCCGCATTCCGATGGCGACGACGGAACTGATCGACCTGACCGTGGCCGGTGCGCGCATGGGCATTCAGGGCAAAGACAATCTGCTGGCCTTCACCACCAATACGGCCAAAATGGCGACGGCGTTTGAGATGCCTGCGGGTGAAATCGGCGACCAGATGGGCAAGATCGCCGGGATTTTTAAAATCCCGATCCAGAGCCTCGACAAACTGGGAGACGCGATCAATTATCTGGACGATAACGCGATCTCCAAGGGGGCCGATATCATTGGTGTGTTACAAGGCGATCTGGCCGGTGCCGCGTCCACCATCGGCCTGTCGGTAAAAAATGCCGCTGCCTTGGCGTCTACGCTGCTAACACTGGGCGAATCCCCTGAACGGGCCGATACCGCCTCGTCCGGCATGCTGCGCCAGTTGCAAATAGCGAAAATGAATCCTGAACGGTTTCAGGTCGGTGCCAGGATGATCGGCATGCGCAGTAAAGATTTACAACTTGGCATGATTACCGATGCGCAGAAGACCATCCTGACGGTGCTCGATAAGATCAACGCACTACCGACCGAATCCAAGATGGAAGCGGTGACCCGTTTATTCGGCAAAGACTGGGGCGGCGCGATTGCCAAGCTGGCCGGTGGCGTCGGCGAATACCGGCGACAGTTAGAACTGGCCAATGGTGAAGCCGCCAAGGGCAGTATGGACCGCGAGTTTCAGGCGCGGCTCGATACCCTATCGGCCAAATGGCAACTTTTACAAAACAAAGTATTCGGCTTCTCGGCCATGACCGGCAGCACCTTAAAACCGGCACTGACCGACATCATGGAGACGGTCGGACGGGTGACCGAACGCCTGTCCATATGGATCGAAGCGAACCCGCAACTGGCGGGCACGCTCCTCAAAATTGCCGCCGTGCTGGCCGTCATACTGGTGGTGCTGGGCGTGCTGGCACTCGGTATCGCTGCCATACTCGGCCCGTTTGCGATCATGCGCTTTGTGCTGAGCGCCATCGGGTTACAAGGTGGGATCGTGATTCCGGTATTAAAAGGTATCGGCGCAGCCTTGCTGTTTGTCGGCGGTGCCATGAAAGGCGCGTTCCTCTTCCTGCTAACCAATCCCATCGGCTTGACCATCCTCGCCATTGTCGCGGCGTTAGCGGCACTCGCAGGAGCGGCCTATCTGATCGTCAACAACTGGACGTCGATCAAGAGCGTGTTATCCGATGCGTGGGCAGGCATTGCCGCCGTGTTTAGCGGTGGTATCGGTGCCATCAGCGCCCGGATTCTGAACTGGTCGCCGCTCGGGCTATTTTATACCGCCTTTGCGGGCGTGCTGCGCTGGTTCGGGATCGATCTGCCCGCCACCTTTACCGGTTTTGGTAGCAACATCATGCACGGCTTAGTCAACGGCATGTCCGGCGCACTGGGGGCAGTCAAAACGACGATCACCGGCGCGGGAGCAAGCGTCATTGGCTGGTTCAAAGACAAGCTCGGCATCCGCAGCCCGAGTCGGGTCTTTGCGGCATTGGGTGACGACACGATGCAAGGTCTTGCCCTCGGTCTGCAGCGCAGCGAAGATGCACCCGTCAGGCAGGTCGGTACTATGGCAAAACGCCTCACGCAACTCGGCGCGGGTATTGCCATCGGTGCTGCCGCCATCCCCGCGATGGCGTTTGATACCCGCCCACCGATGGCAGCGCGTGCCAGCAACAGCGGCACCGTGTTCCAGGGCGACACGATCCAGATCATCATCCAGACCACACCCACCATGGATGGCAACGCGATTGCGCAAGCGGTGGCAAAAGCACTCGACCAGCGCGACCGCGAAAAGCGCGCACGTCAGCGTTCCAGCCTCCATGACTATTAATTTACTATAAGGACTTACCGCATGATGATGGCCCTCGGCATGTTCGTCTTTAGCCTCCCCACGCTGGCCTATCAGGAACTGCAACGCCAGACCGAATGGAAACACGTCAGCAACGCCCGTGTCGGGGCGCGTGACGCGTTTCAGTTCACCGGCAAGGGCGACGACACCATCACGCTCTCCGGCTGGATAGCGCCCGAACTGACCGGTTCGCTCTATGCGCTCGATGCATTACGGCTGATGGCCGACACCGGCAAGTCATGGATTCTGATTCAGGGAACCGGACGGATTTATGGTGCCTATATCATCACCAGCATGACCGAGGGTAAAACGCATCTCGGAGCCGACGGCAATCCGGGCCGCGTCGAGTTTGCGATCACCCTCAAATGCACCGATGACGATGTGCGCAATACGTTGCGCAATCTGGGTAACATCGGCACGCTGCGCGATATGCTCACCCTCGATGGGCTGGCTAACAATGTGAACGCGGTCAATGGGATTGGTGGCATCGTAAGTGGACTAGTCAACCGATGAACGATCTTATCCCAGACTTCCGTGTCACCCTAGATGGACGTGACCTGACCGCCATCATCCGTCCACGCCTGATCAGCCTCACGCTGACCGAATGCCGCAACGAATCCGCCGACCAGCTCGACCTTGCGCTCGACGACACCGACGGTCAACTTGCTATTCCCTCCAAAGGCGCAAAGATCCATTTACACATCGGCTGGAAACATAGCGGCCTGGTCGACAAAGGCACGTTTACCGTCGATGAAGTCGAACACAGCGGCGCACCCGACACCATCACGTTACGCGCACGGACTGTCAACCTGATCGACACCTTTCGGCAAGTCGAAGAACATAGCTTCCATGACACCACGCTCGGGGCGATCATTGAAGTCATTGCGTTCCGGCAGCAACTCATAGCCGGTATTACCGACGGATTACGTCAAGTCGTGGTCAAACACATCGATCAGACCCGCGAGAGTGACGCGGCGTTTTTGCGCCGACTCGGCAAGCAATTCGATGCGGTCGCCACCGTCAAAAACGATACGCTGATCTTTATGCCCGCCAGCCGCAGTCAGACTATGTCCGGTAAACCATTACCCCCAATCGATATCACGCGCCAACTCGGTGACAGCCACCGCTATCACAGTGCCGAACGCGATAGCTATACCGGTGTACGAGTGTTCTGGCAGGATGACAAGCAAATCCTGCGTCGTAGCGTGGTGGCAGGCACGGCGGGCAACGCCAAACGTCTGCGCACCACCTATGCCAACGAAGCGGATGCCCGCACGGCAGCGGTCGCGGAATGGCTGCGCATCCAGCGCGGGCTGGCGACATTCGAACTGACGCTGGCCGTAGGTAATCCAGAACTGATGCCACAGTCACCGGTCACGGTATCGGGCTTTAAAGCAACCATCGATCGCGTGGACTGGCTGACAGCGAAAGTCACGCACAGCATCGGCAGCAATGGCTTTACCACCGCCATCGAACTGGAAACCAAAACGGAAGAAGCGGAAGTGGAACGCGAAGAACAGACCGACCCGGATGACGGGATCACTGGCGTCACGGCAGCGTGGCGCGATAAGGTCAGCAAGTACCAAGGGGAAGAACTGGCGGGCGCTCGTGGCAATACGAAAGCACTACAACACCTCTACGTCAGCAAGCAAAGCGCTTCCCGCGCCGCCAAACTCGAATGGGAGAAAATACGGGAGCGGCGGGAGATTATTGAAGAAAATAGCACGCAATGAAGTGTTTGTAGATGGAGGCAATGCACAAGATTCTTTTGTGTATTAGCTTGGATCAATCGCGATAGGTGGAATATAACAACACTCTGAGAGTATTTTAAACAAAGGATCAATGATTTTCAATATTAAAATGTACCGTCAAAGGTACTGTCAAAAGTAATTCCTTAAACCTTAAAAAGCAAAAAACCCGCACAAAGCGGGCGTAGAGCAAACCGTGGTGATTTTACGCGTTTTTGTTATTCGAGGCTTTACGACGGGATACTGCAAATCCGAACAATCCGAAACCAAACAATGCGAGTGTGGCTGGCTCTGGAACCTCTCCTGAAAAGATATAAGTGTCGCCAGAATAAAGACCATTAAAACCAAAATGTACCGAGTTAGGGCCAGTCGAAGTAATATTATCCAGGCTGGATGAGGTAGTTGGGTATGTTGTTGTATAGGAGGAGAGGGAAAGCAAGGGCACTACCGACGAGGCAAAACTTAAGTCGAAACCGAATCTTCCATTTCCGGCAGAAATGTTGCCATTCCCGTTTCTTGTACTTTCGGTCCAAGAAAGTTTGATTCCATCGTCAAAAACATCGCCCATCATATTCCAAATTTGACCAAAAACATCGGTCCCCTGACCACTGAATTCAACATTGTTACCAACGGTGCTTGGAGAAGAGAACACGACAGGTGTATTAAAAGCAAAATTATTATAGGTCAGCGTTGCACTGTCTCCGATGAAGCTCGCTTGAGCCATCAAAGGGAAAAAGGCGGCCACGAGGGTAATCGAAGCAATAAGGGATGACTTGGATAATTTCATAATGTAGGTGCAAATCCAGAATTGGTTGGAGAAGGCTTTATCTAAGCAAAAATCGAACCAGATAAATATCCTTATATTTATCAGATACTTAACTTCTATTTATTTTAGAAATTATTTTTTATGTAAAAAAATCCGACAAAAACATATCCTCATCAATCTTATAGATCTGTCACACTTTCGAAAACGACCGTATTTGAACAGGTAAAAAACTACATGATTTTTACGTTCATAAAATAGCCTTTTACATTTTGCTCATGTTCATATGTGTTCATGTCCTTAATGAAAGTGTTTAGACGCTCTTGTACGTTAATGGATAAGTTCGGATATTCGAGTTCAGGTGACATAAGTGTCGTAGTTCAAACAATATATGACACTTGTACGAATCTCCGTACGAAACGATCCAGTACGACCACACAAAATTGACTAGCTCGTTGCCTGCAATGCAGCGTAAGTGGTTTGAAGATTTGCTGTAGCGATCGGCATCAGCCGCATCAAAGCGACCAGACATGTTTCGCAAAGCAGACGGCCAACGGTTGAGGTGTGCGGCAAAGGAAAAAGCGCAGCCTGTTAGCCGTCTGCTCGACCGGAGTGCTGTGCTCGTTAATACCTCAGTTCTTCTCTGGCATTGCGGAAGAGTGGTGACTTGTAATCAACCACTGCTTTCCGTCCCACTTATAAGTATATGTAAAGCGGGCCTTGACTTGAGCGCCAGTAGCACCAAAGGTAAACGTATAAAGTCCAACGTCAACCGCAGTGTTACAACCAATTTCTATTGTTCTAGAGTCAATCTTTCCCACAGGCTTGTTTTCTAGGAAGTGCTGGAAGTAGTCTTCCTTATCGGCCTCAGTTAGTCGCGGTTTGTTCGACACGGTGGCAAGGAGGACAGAGCGCTCGGCGTAATTGGCGACAACTTTTTGGGGATCGCCGGTCTGCAGCGAGCGATTCCACCGGTCAAACAAAGCCGAGATTTCTTGCTCACTGGTCGCTTTGCAAACTTCCGTTCGTGCTGACGCGTACCCGGATTCAGATGGGGCTGAAGCGCAGCCTACAAGAACGAAGGCAAAGGCTGCTGACAGTATAGAATTGTTTCTCATTGGCGATCCTCTAGGGGAAGTAGAAAAAAGACAGCGGCATAATCAAATATGTCCGAATGAGAATGCCGTACAACGTTTTTCAAAAAAACGTGCAGCTCCCGTGTAGCTTGGCTTGGATAAGATATGCAGAAATTTCGAATGCATAAAAATTATCAAAAGAATCACTACAATTGTTATTCTACTATCTATTTTCCTATCATAGGGAGATATCAAGCGGCAACGATTAATTTAGTGGATATAACACGTAAAGAGCTGTGAAATATTAGCGGATCCGCGATCTTTCAATCTGGTACCACTGCGGCGTGAGGCTCTTGCCGGGACTCAAACACTCCAAAATCTGGCCGGTGACCAACATCTTGGCGCGTCCTACGGGATAGTCTTTGCGCTCTACCGTGCAAACCAATAACGGCGGCATGACCCCTGCATCTGCGTCTGGCGATATCTGATACATCGCCCAACTGCTGACCAAGGTTAAAACAACCAGGACGATGGATAGGGGTTTATCGAGGAGGTGCGATTGATGTAAATCACCCATCACTACTTGGCCAACGTCACCTTGAAATGCTGGCCTGTTGCTGGCTAATAGACGGTCACTCTGGAATAGTATTTTTCTTTTTTTTCCGACCACCCATATTAATCGTTTGGGGAGCGTTTATTCCGCCGGTAATGTGCTGCGCGATCTTGCCGTGAAACTGCACGCTACCAATGTTATGCCTACCTGATACGATAGGTTGTGCTGCGGACGTCGTGCTGACGACATCCAACATACCGAGCATATTTGCTTTAGCGCGAATATCCAAGCCACGATAACCCGCAAGTAACTCCGCCTCGTCAGGTGCGAGAGCATTCGATGACCTTACGCCAGTGAGGACATATTGAACGTCCCCACCTACTGCAGCAAATGCACTTAATGCATCCCCACCGGGTACTGCTTGGCCGCGCTCATACTTGCTCGACATTTCCCTGCGCACGCCCATACGATCAGCCATTTCTTGCTGAGTAAATTCAAGACGATCCCGCTCTTCGCGCAGACGCTCACCACAATTAGCGTTAAAAGACACAATATTTCCTTGACTCTGTGCATTTAAATGCACATAATTACGCCATCCCTAGCAATGACGATCATTACACCATGAAAATACAACAAAAACTTAGTCGTTCCCCAAAAGGCGTTCTTGGCGGCCCGCTCTACCTTCGTCTTAAGACCGAAGAGATGGCCCGCGTCGAGCAACATGCCGCCGCTGATAATCGGTCACGTGCTAATTTTTTACGCATTGTGACGTTGCTCGGTCTGGACGCGTACGAGAAAGAAACCGCCCGTTTGTCCGATCTCTCCACCCAGTTGACCTCTTCCAGTCATCCATAAAGGACGCGTCATGTATCCCGACACCAAGCGCATTCGCCATAACCGGCTGACCCTTCGTTTTGATGATTACGAGCATGACCTGATTCAGGCACTTGCCAATTATCAGGGCGAACAGCCGTCCACTTTGCTGCGCCAGATGGTATTGCGTGAAGCAGCGTTCGCATTAGGCCTTGGCGACAAGGACATAGTAGTCGGCAATGCGGCCTAAACCCAGACCGCAGTGCGCTAACAAAGAGCCGACGAAAAGATGCCAGATCAAGAAATTATCGTGACCGATGCAGAACATGACTTGTTGGAACGTGTGCGCCAGCAGCAAGGGCTGCACAGTGTGGAGCAAGCGGCAGAGTGGCTGGTGAAGTCGCGCATACGTAAGCAATCGAAGCAGATATCCGGCAGAGGCCGGGCGCTGTATGCGGTGGACAGGAAGCCATTATGAGAGTCATCAGTTTGCCTTGCCCCCATTGCGGCGAACGGGTGCGCGCCGCTAAAAGCCGCACGATGTCGAACCTGATGAAAGAGATCACGTACATGTGCCAGAACCCGGAATGTGGTCACACCTTTGTGGCGAGTCTCGAAGTATTGCGCACGTTATCGATGTCCGCGATTCCGAACCCAGATGTACGGATCCATTTGTCGCAGCACGTCCGCAACGCTTGCGCCAATCAACTGGCGTTATTTAAAAGTGAATGAGGCCGTCATGACTGCTCACCACCTTACTGCGCCTTCGTAATTATCCGCTAGCGAGCTTCCCTTTTTACGTTGTAGCCGGTCATGCCTGAATTCAGGCATGCGGGATTTTTTCGCCCTTAAATAAGGAAAACACGATGGAATATGTGAATACCCCAGTACTGCAGGATCAGGACAGCACGAAAAAAATGGCGTTAGCGTGCGCTAAAGATAGCGTCATAACCATCCTGTGGGTGGTCCAGGGCTTCCAGCTCATCGATCATATTGAGTTCAACCAATTGATAGATGGCATCCATAAACAGCGTCAGTCCGGTGACGCCGATAACACGGTAGATCTCGCCCTGTTCGTTACGGATGCCGATGATCATTCGTTCTTTTCTGACGGCACTTATTTCCAGGGAATGCGGTTTAAGTTTGTTGAGAATTTCAGCGTCAAATTTCCCAATTTGTTGAGTGGCGATGAGGGTAGTTTTCAAGAGATGCCTTCCGTTGTTTTAAAAGACGTACCACGACCAGACTTGGCCAGGTACGCACGCAAGTATCTCCGCAAGGAAACTATGTTCAAGAAAACAGCTCACGTGATAGCTGACTCCCTATGAAAACCCATCTTAAAACTTTTGGCTCCGGCCTGTTGTGTGGCTTCGTCATGTTTGCCCCGGCCTTTGCGGTCGCGCTCGGTTGGGTTAAGGGCTAGGCCATGTTCGCCAAAAGTACCCATGCCCTCCTGATAGACAAACTGGACCTGCGTAACTGGTTCATGTCCCGAACTCATTTGTTAAGCGACAGCCATCGCATCGCGGTCGGTGAGGTACTCAATGAACAGCTGGCGCTGTACATGGCGCGGCTGGGCGGCATGGCGGGGGTCTGGTGATGGGCGTCTCGCTGATTGATCACCATCCGTCGTTTATGCCGGTCACAGACTTGTTTGCCGTGTGGGATGACGCAACGGCCACGCTGACTACCCCGGATCATGCGCGGGCCAATCTGCTATTAGCGCGGCAGCAGATTAAAACCCGTCAGGATGGATCGCGCTTGCAGCGCCTGACCGCGCAATCGTGGGGAACGACACCCGAACACGCACGGCGCTATGTGCTGTTTGTGGCTGGCCTGTCAATGACACGGTGGGAGAGTCCGATTCATTCTTTTAAGCCATCGGAACGGGCCGCCATTAAGGCGGCGGTCGTGGCCTCGGTCGGCATGTTTGAACGGGTGATGCATGCAGTCTAAACACGTCGTTCTGCCTGCCCGTCAACGGCATTTGACCTTTTTACAATCGGAAGGATTTGCGCCGGAATTGGCGCGGTTGCCTTACAAGTGGCGTAAGCGCGTCATCGGTCAGGCACTCGACAAGATGGCGTGGTCCTCCTGGTACAAAATTTATGAGTCGGTGGCGACGGACTTTGTTCGTGAGTTTGCTGACCGCTATGTGCCTGCTGGCGTCGATCTGTCGCAGCACGATGCGGACATTGTGGCAACGGCGAAGAAAGCGGCAGCGCATGTGGTCGAGGCGTTGTGGGGCGCGCAATCAGACTTGCATGCATTGCAGGTCATCCGCTGCGAATGTGCCGAATACGGGATCGATGCACCGGAATTTGACGAACTCAAAGATGTGATCGCACGGGCGGTGAATCCGCACTGGTGGCGCGGTCAGTTACGTAAGCGCATCGGTCGGGCCTTTGAGGCGGGCAACATCCGCCTCGGCTATGTCCACTATCACGGCGAACCCTATGCCAGCCACGACACGGTGATCGCCCGACTGGCGCAAAACCGCTGTAACGAACTGGCGCTGGACGGCCAGAAATTAGAAAACGAACTCGGTCAGCAATTCACGCTGGCTGAACTGGCCGGTACCACCACGGCAAATAAAGCGATACGACGAGGAGAGTTAATACTGCGATTAAATGGTTTCGAGACCATCGCAAAAGAACTGGGCGATGAAGGCTTGTTTGTGACGTGGACCTGTCCGTCTCACTTTCATGCAACCTTGCATAGTGGCAAGCCGAACCCGAAATTCAGCGGGGCGACACCCCGTGAAGCGAATGCGTATCTGCAGAAAGTCACAGCGCGTTTCCGATCGGCACTGGCACGGCGCGGGATTGGGTTATATGGCTTTCGCATTGCCGAGCCGCATCACGATGCGACACCCCACTGGCACATGCTGTTATTTGTGCGACCGACCGCCAGGTATAAAACGACGCACATTGTGGATGTGGCCAGTCGCGCCACGCGCCTGATGAAGCGCTACGCGTGGACCGCTGAACGGGGCGAACCGGGTGCGTTTGAGCGCCGCCTGGAAGTCGTCCGGATTGATTGGAACAAAGGTAGCGCAGCCGGATATATCGCGAAATATGTCGCCAAGAATATCGACGGCGCACATGTGGGCGACCATAAAACCAAGGATGGCTATGTTGTCGTGCCGGATTGCGTCGGCGACTTAGAGCTGGTCCCGTCGGCAAGGATTGAAGCATGGGCCGCATGTTGGGGCATCCGCCAGTTTCAGCAATGGGGCGGCGCACCGGTAACGGTCTGGCGTGAGTTGCGTCGGATAAAAGACGACATGCTGGTGGAAGCACCGGAACCGATGAAGCGTGCATGGAATGCTGTGCAAAAGATCGAAGGCGAAAAGCGCGCTGACTTTGCTGAGTACATACGGGTGCAAGGCGGTCCCATCGTGCCACGTAAGAATCTGGTCATCACGCTGGCCAAGGACGTCACCACCTGCATCGGACGCTATGGCGAGACGGTTAAGTCGACGCCATACGGTGTGCATTGTGCGGCCTTGTTTGGCGTGGTGTTCAAGTCGGTCAGGCATATCTGGACCCCGGTCGCAACGGCTGCCACCGCATCCGACGGGGCGGCAGTTGCCCTTCCTCGGACTCGTGTAAATAACTGTACGCACCCCGAACCGGCACCGAGAGAAAAACAGCCGGACTGGATGATTCCTGATGTGAACCGACTATCCCAGGACGCAAAATCCACGCTCATTGATGCATGGGCGGCGCTGAAAGCCTGCCCGTATCCCCGAATTTTTGATGAAAGGAAGGAATGATGAAATTGCTTATGCAGACGTGCGTCTTTTTATTCATGGTGTTTGCGGCTTGGGGGATTTCTGACGTGCTGAGTTTGATCCTAGATCGATGGAAATTCGGGTTTCGTGCCTTGATCAATGTGGGCTTGACGCTGACTCTGGTAAGTTCATTGTTGGCCGGGATGTTGTTGGGTGCCGTCAGTGGATAAGCAAATACCTGACATCGGTACCGTGGTCGAATTTGAGAATGACTACGGGCTCCAAACTGGCGAGGTGGTAGGGATCAAACGCGATATTTCGAACGGTAAACAATATGCGCTGGTAGAAATCGGTCCCCGTTCCTGGCAAATAGTAGAAACAAATTCTCTCAAAAGACTATTTCCACTGAGCAGACAAGGATCACCAATATGTTCCTGAGTAAAACTGAGATAACGACTTTAACGGGCCGAAAGATGAATACCTACCTCACTACGACTCAGCTAGCCGCGCTGATCGATTGTAGTCCCACGAGTTACACATGCATGAAAAAGTGGCTGGACAATAACGGCTGGCCGTATGCTGTTGGCAGAATCGGATACCCTAAAGTCAGCCTGGCGTATCATGACGCGAGACTGAGCGGGGCTGCCAACCCAGTACTTGAGGTCGAATTCGAGCCCAACTTCGGAGCACTGTAATGATCGGTAGACGCAACTCCCCTGATGGTCTGCCCTTTCGCTTATACAAGCGGGAGGGCAAGTTCAAGGTCAGCTACTGGTATAAATTGCCCTCTGGATCATGGGCATTTTGCCTATCCGCCCAAGCCAATGATGCCGAAGCCGTGGCCGAGATCCGCAAGATTGCGATCCAGCAAGCCGAAGAACTCAACGGCAATACCGTAAAGTCCGGTACCGTCGCAGACCTGATCGGGCGATATTTTATTTGGCAGTTAGGATTAAAGCTTGGTGACGCCCGCCGCAAAGCGGAATCGACGCTTGATGAAAACCAAAATGAGGCAAAGAAACTGATAATAGCGTTTGGTGCTGCGCCCCCTACGTCGATAAAGCCCAAGCACATTTACGGTTATTTGGCTGCGCGGGCAGATAAAGGTGCACCCGCCAAAGCGAACAAAGAAATCGCCTTGTTATCGGCGATACTTGAATATGGTCGTACCCGGGGTGAATTGGAAATAAACCCATGTCGCGGCATCAAGTACAACCCGACAAAGCCCAGCGATAAATACGTTACATCGCATGATTTGGATTACGCGATGGCAGAAGCCCGGGTTCGGGGCGGCAGTTACCTAATCCTGGCGCTTTGCGTCTATACCGCCTATCTGACGGCCAGCCGCCCTGTCGAAGTGCGTGCACTGACACGCAGCGATATACGCGAAGGCGTCGGCTTGGAAATCACAGTTGGAAAGCGGCGGGCCACACAAGTCGTCAAGCGCAAGCTGATCGAGTGGTCGCCGAAACTGAAGGCCACAATAGATGAAGCGAAAGCATTGCAGAGGACTAGTTCGATGTTAATTTTTGGCAATACTGCAGGGCAACAGTATACCCGCAGCGGCTGGACGACCATCTGGACAAGGTTGATGGTCTACTGCGAAGCCAAGGCCAAACTGGAAGGCGTGACGTTTGAGCGGTTTGCGTTACGCGACATGCGACCGAAAGCAGTGACGGTGCGGAAAACTCGGGGGGATGTGAACATCATCGATGCAACAGGCCATGCGGACGAGCGGATGATCAATAAAGTGTACGATCGACGCACCGTTAAACGGTCCAAATCCACCGAATAGAGAGCATTTCAAAAAATGATCTTCCTAAATTAGGAACTTGATCTTCCTAAAAAAACAAAAAGCCCACTATAAAGTGGGCTAAGTGCTTGATTTTATTGGGGTGGCTGATGGGGCTCGAACCCACGACAACAGGAATCACAATCCTGGACTCTACCAACTGAGCTACAGCCACCACTGTCTTACTATTTCTATTTGATCTTGTGGACCAGAACAGCTCGCTATTATACAAACTAAAATTAGTACTGGCAATTCAAAAATACGAAAATGATGCGATTAATAGCGTTATTTTTTCATCATGGTACCGTCGGGACCTGAAACACCCTCGGTTGCCATCCCAGCAAACTAAAAAAGGTGTTTTTCAGCACAGTTGGCTTGCCAGTGGTGAACGCAGTCAAAGACCCACATTCGGGATTAGTTTGGCCCAAATCGTATTCCGCAAGTATCCGGATCAACTGTTTCGTTACCGCATCGCTGGTGTCGATGAGCGCAACCTGTGTGGAGGTAAGGCGTTTGACAATTTTTTCGATCATTGGCCGAACGAACGGGTAATGGGTGCAGCCGAGCACTAATGTATCAACGTTTTGTTCAATTAAAGGCGCCACATACCGAAATATCATGGAGTCCGTTGTTTCTGTATCCAGTTCGCCTTTTTCTATCTGATCTGCGAGGCCAACGCAGGCTTGCAACGTGAACTGGACGCCTGTTGCGGCTGAAATTTTTTGAGATAACATGTTAAAGCTAGCACTGGACAATGTGCCCTTCGTCGCTAAAACACCAATCTTCTTTGTCGTGGTTTGCAGCGCAGCAGGTTTCAGCCCGGGTTCGATACCAACCACGGCCAACGTGGGATAAGCGCTGCGAATCGCCTTAATTGCAGCGGCCGTTGCCGTGTTACAGGCGACTACTATCGCCTTTGCATTTTGTTCGAGCAGAAATTCAGCGATTGACAGCGACCGTTCCAGGATCGCTTGCTCCGTTTTATCGCCATAAGGCGCATGAGCGGAGTCTGCAAAATACAGCAAATTCTCTGACGGCATGGCGTCACGAATATGACGAAGAACCGATAAACCACCGATACCGGAATCAAAAATGCCAATGGGCCTCTCTTTTTCCATCGGCATTCTCGGAGTCATCATATTGTAAGACTATTAGTAAGGACTATTAACTAAGACTATATAAGAGGCGACAACGCGGCATCACTACGGCCAAATAAAACGCGCGTTCCTGCGTCCTTATAAGTAACATCAGGAAAGCGCTTACCAACCGCAATAAACCTCGTCAGGCAGCAGTAACCGGAATATTCGCCAGCGACGCCGATTGAATCTTCGCCTGCCATTCTTTCGGCCCGGTATTATGAACCGAAATACCATTCGAATCGACCGCGACTGTCACCGGCATATCTTTTACGTCAAACTCGTAAATTGCTTCCATACCCAAATCGGCGAAACCAAGAACGCGAGCGGATTTAATCGCTTTCGATACCAAATACGCAGCGCCACCAACCGCCATTAAATAGGCCGACTTGTGCTTCTTGATCGATGCGATTGTTTCCGGGCCACGTTCTGCTTTGCCGATCATCGAAATCAGACCGGTTTGCTCGAGCATCATGTCAGTAAATTTGTCCATCCGTGTCGCTGTCGTCGGACCAGCCGGACCAACCGCCTCGTCGCGCACCGGATCAACAGGACCAACGTAATAAATCACGCGGTTAGTGAAATCGACTGGTAATTTCTCACCTTTAGCCAGCATCTCCTGAATCCGCTTATGTGCTGCATCGCGACCGGTCAGCATCTTGCCGTTTAGCAGCAACGTTTGACCCGGCTTCCAGGATGCAACCTCTTCTTTAGTCAACGTATCAAGATTTACTGACAGCGATTTTTCGGTGTCCGGCATCCAATGCACTTCTGGCCAGTCGGACAAGGAAGGCGGCTCCATGAACGCAGGGCCAGAACCATCCAGAACAAAATGTCCATGGCGCGTGGCGGCACAGTTTGGAATCATCGCCACCGGTTTTGATGCTGCATGCGTCGGATGCATCATGATCTTGACATCCAGTACGGTGGTCAAACCACCCAAACCTTGCGCGCCAATACCAAGCGCATTTACTTTCTGGAACAATTCAATGCGTAATTCTTCCGTTTTGCTTTCCGGACCGCGCTTGAGCAAATCGTACATATTGATATCTTCCATCAACACTTGCTTCGCCATCAGCATCGCGCGCTCAGCCGTACCGCCGATACCGATACCCAGCATTCCCGGCGGACACCAGCCGGCGCCCATGGTCGGCACAGTCTTCATGACCCAGTCAACCAGTGAATCGGATGGATTGAGCATCACAAATTTGCTTTTATTCTCAGATCCGCCGCCCTTGGCCGCGATCTGAACGTCAATAGTATTACCCTGCACCAGCTCCATGTGCACCACGGCTGGCGTGTTGTCTTTGGTGTTTTTGCGCTCAAAATGCGGGTCCGCCACGATCGATGCGCGCAGCACGTTGTCTGGGTGAAGATAACCACGACGTACGCCTTCGTTGACCGCATCCGTGATGTCACCTTTAAAACCTTCAAAGCGCACGTCCATACCAATTTTTAGGAAAACGTTCACGATGCCGGTGTCCTGACAAATCGGGCGCTTACCCTCAGCACACATACGTGAATTGGTCAAAATCTGCGCGATGGCATCTTTGGCGGCCGGACTTTGCTCCGCCTCGTAAGCGCGTGCCAAATGCTGAATGTAATCCGCTGGATGGTAATAGCTGATGTATTGCAATGCTGCAGCTACCGATTCAATAAGGTCTTCTTGCTTAATTGTGGTCGTGGTCATGGCGTATCTCGGTAAAATCCTAGGTAAAACCCCGGGAAAGGTTTCTAAAATTAACAATCAATCGGTCAAGCGTGCGAATCGTTACGCACCGTATAGTCAGAATTGCGATATATCGACATCTTGCATCTCCATCAAGGCGTCGATCATCAGAATCAGTAATCAAATTTGGCGTATCGGTAAAGAGCGCAATTTATTCCGCATCCATTACCAGCATTTAATGTTCGCCACCGTTCATCCGCTGGCTTTGTTGGGTGGCGGTCATAATACGGTCGCACCACGCAATCGCCAATGCGGATAGCAAAAACGTTATATGAATACCGGTCTGCGCCAATAGCGTCTTAGTATCGTACGCATTGGCGTTAATAAAGGTTTTCAGCAAATGAATCGACGAAATGCCGATAATTGCCATCGCCAGTTTAACCTTCAACACCGACGCATTAACGTGCGAGAGCCACTCGGGCTGATCAGGATGATTCTCAAGATTCATGCGAGAAACAAAAGTTTCGTATCCGCCGACAATCACCATGATCAACAGATTCGAGATCATGACCACATCAATCAAGCCCAACGTCACCAACATAATGGTCGACTCGGTAAGCTTGGTCGGCCGTATCGCCCCGTCAATCGTAACGGCGTCAAGAATATGCTGGAGCGACGCCGCATTGCCAAAAATAGCACCGATCAAATCGCTTAATTCGACCCAAAAATGGAATACATAAACGCATTGCGCCAGAATCAGGCCTAAATATAGCGGCAATTGAAGCCAACGACTCATGAAAATGACATTGGGGAGCATGCCAATCGGTTTTTTTGCTACAGGATTCAAGTCGTTGCTCATAGTCTTCTGAAGTGTTGAAAAGTGCGACTGCGCTATTTTACACGTCAAGCGTGGCCAGAATTGGCCGAAGAGGCGTTTGCCCGCGTTGCCACTAACAAACCCGTTTAAAATTGTTCAAATACGCTCGATCGTAGTCAACGATTAAGGTCATATTTAGCGTAATCTATTGGAATAAAGCCATGTGATGTTATCAAAAGTTGATATACAGAACGACTGTTTTCCTCGGGAAATTCCATAACCGCTCTATTAACAAACCAGAACCCCTGAATACCATGCAAATTTCACCAATGCGCTGGCTGTAAGGCTTGAGTAAGTGTAAAAGCCTACTTTCTGGCATCAATAATTTCTAATAGCAGGAGACCACCGAATGGCCAACATCGAAACTTTGTCGCACGAAACGCGCGTTTTTCTTCCACCCGCAGACTTTGCCAAGAACGCGGCGATTTCTGGCATGGACGCCTATAACGCCTTATGCCAGGAAGCGGCAACCGACTATGACGGATTTTGGGGCAGACTAGCCCGTGAAAATCTGGAGTGGCATAAACCCTTCACCAAAGTGCTGGATGAAACCAACGCCCCCTTCTACAAATGGTTCGAAGACGGTCAACTCAATGTCTCCTACAACTGCCTTGACGTTCACCTGAAAAATGGCAACGCCGACAAAGTCGCTATCGTTTTTGAAAACGACGGCGGTGACGTAGTCAAAGTAACCTATCAACAGCTATACGAAAAAGTCTGCAAGTTCGCCAACGGCCTAAAATCGCTCGGTGTACAAAAGGGTGATCGCGTCGTTATCTACATGCCGATGTCAGTCGAAGGCGTCGTCGCCATGCAAGCGTGCGCCCGTATCGGCGCCACGCATTCAGTCGTATTTGGCGGCTTTTCTGCAAAATCGCTACAAGAACGCATTATTGACGCAGGCGCAGTAGCCGTCATCACCTCCGACGAGCAAGTCCGTGGCGGCAAACGTCTGCCACTAAAAGCCATCGTTGATGAAGCGCTCGCCCTCGGCGGTTGCGAATGCATCAAAAATGTCATCGTCTATCAGCGCACGGGCGGCGACATCAACTTTAACCCCGGCTTTGATCTCTGGATGCATAAATTGGTCTCCGACCAGCCTGAGCATTGCGAACCAGAATGGGTCAGCGCAGAACATCCACTGTTCATCCTCTACACATCCGGCTCAACCGGCACCCCAAAAGGCGTTCAGCATTCATCCGGCGGCTACCTCTTGTGGGCCGCGTTGACCATGAAATGGACCTTTGACATCAAACCCAATGATGTCTACTGGTGCACCGCCGATATCGGCTGGATCACAGGCCACACCTATATTGCCTACGGACCGACAGCAGTTGGCGCCACGCAGATCATTTTCGAAGGCATTCCGACTTACCCGAATGCAGGGCGCTTCTGGGACATGATTCAGCGTCACAAAGCCACCATTTTTTACACAGCACCGACAGCGATTCGCTCGCTGATCAAAGCCGCAGATGCCGATGAAAAGATCCATCCATCGCAATACGATTTAACCTCGTTGCGCTTGCTAGGCTCCGTCGGCGAACCGATCAACCCAGAAGCATGGATGTGGTATCACAAACACATCGGCGCAGAACGTTGCCCAATCGTCGACACATTTTGGCAAACCGAAACCGGCGGTCACATGATCACGCCACTACCGGGCGCGACGCCATTGGTACCGGGTTCATGCACCCTGCCATTGCCAGGCATTCAGGCAGCGATTGTCGATGAAACCGGCCATGATTTGCCAAACGGTCAAGGCGGCATCCTCGTGGTAAAACGTCCGTGGCCCGCCATGGTCCGTACCATCTGGAACAATCCAGAGCGCTTCAAAAGCACCTATTTCCCACCAGAGTTTGGCGGCAATTTGTACCTTGCTGGCGATGGCGCAGTCCGCAACAAAGATACTGGCTACTTCACCATCACGGGCCGTATCGATGACGTGCTGAATGTATCAGGCCATCGCATGGGCACCATGGAGATCGAATCAGCCTTAGTAGCCAACCCGATGGTGGCCGAAGCAGCCGTCGTCGGCAGACCCGATGACACCACAGGCGAAGCAATCTGCGCCTTCGTCGTCCTCAAACGCAGCCGCCCAACCGGCGAAGAAGCGAAACAAATCGCCAAAGAACTGCGTGACTGGGTAGCCAAAGAAATCGGCCCGATCGCCAAGCCAAAAGAAATCCGATTCGGTGACAACCTGCCAAAAACACGCTCAGGCAAAATCATGCGCCGTCTATTGAGAATCCTAGCCAAAGGCGAAGAAATCACGCAAGACATCTCCACTCTCGAAAATCCAGGCATTCTGGATCAGTTGAAAGAGGCGCAATAACGTCGTAAAAGGAACCGTTAAGGCGACTCAAGTAAGTTGTCACCCTGACGGTTTTGTGGATTTTGGCTACCTGATTCAGATTGTCGTTAGCTTCCCTTAACCTTTGGACCAAGCCGAAAAATTTAGTTTAAGTCCGCTTGAGGCTAGGTAAATCGTTAAAAGTGAACTGTTTAAAACCGAAAGTCGCCAGACCACCAAAAACATTGTTATAATCTGCGGCTTCGCGAAACACGGCTTCGGTAACATCGAGTCAGTTAGAGAAGAGTAGTAAAACAGGAGAGATGGATGAGTGGTTTAAGTCGCACGCCTGGAAAGCGTGTGTAGGTTCATAACCTACCGGGGGTTCGAATCCCCCTTTCTCCGCCAAGAACATAGCGCGTAAGTCTTTGATTTCAAAGACTTACGCGCTTTTTTTATGGGCGTTCGATAGGTATAAGGTTAAACGAGTTAAAACGGACATACACAGGCACTGACAAGGGGCGTACAAAGTTGCACATGCGGCGGGGTCAACAACTTTATGCGACGCCCGAATTTGGGTACTCACACCTCGGAATGCCGGGCGCACCTTCGACGCACTATCGCTTGGATAAGTGAAAAGCGGATGTGAACCAGGCATCTTGCGGATCCCCGCCTAATTTTACAATTTAGCGGTATTACCTCGAATTTGAAGGATGTATCAACTTTACTTCGCG
Source organism: Glaciimonas sp. Gout2 (assembly GCF_035018905.1). Lineage (NCBI taxonomy): Bacteria > Pseudomonadati > Pseudomonadota > Betaproteobacteria > Burkholderiales > Oxalobacteraceae > Glaciimonas > Glaciimonas sp. Gout2. The sequence goes on from NZ_JASJXA010000032.1 coordinate 44,216, forward strand.
CATTACCGAAGCAAAATACAAGCAAACCGCAGCTAAAACAGGCGTAATTGCTGCGAATTCAATGACTTCTGGCTTTCGTATTGTTTGCAGATTGACCTCAATTGAGGCAAGCCCTGGAGGATGTTGATTTGGTACACAACACGCCAGGAGTAACCCGCCAGGTTTTCCATTAAGAAATAGCAACTCTGACCGGTATCCCGCAGTGCGCCGTTCATTTGATCCGGTGGATCTGGTGTGTTTTGGCCATACCTTAGCTAAGGTCCAGGCTTACTGCTGGTTCAGCGATGCTGCCGATTTGCAGACACTTTCTATACTGCGCATCAAAATTGAGGGATGCACGTATTAAAATCCCAAAAATGCTATTTTTTTGGGACATCACTGCTTCTTGTAGCGCAACCACACACCGCCGCCTTCTTGGATATCTGCCGACTCTAATGTAAGGTAAGTTGGCTGCGACCAGACATCTTTGGCGATCTCAAACGATGCGGGATGCTCACCACGTCCATCAATCAGCGGCAAGATAAGAACACTGACCTCATCGACAAGCCCTGCGTTTACAAATGACCCGCTCACCGCGGGTCCGCCTTCGACGATAAGACGCTTAGTGCCAAGTTCATTTGCAAGGGTTGCAATGACATGGGCCAGATCAATTTCTGTCTTGCCACCAAAAATATAAGACACGTTGATGGATTTCAGATAGGCCAAATAATCATCCGACACCGCTTCTGTCACAACCGCGACGACATGCGAAGCGAGCGCTACGTTGCTCTTCCAAGCCACTTTGCCGTGAGGGTCAATTGAGATGGCATAGCAGTCCGCATTGCGGTTGGCAAAATAATGAATGCGTGGAACGGGTGCTTTGGCCAGGCCTCTCTGATAATCGTCACCGTGCGCGATTTCCTGCATTGTGACCCTACCGCAGATCCATGCATCGAACTTGAATTGCTGAGCAAGCTTCTCATACAGGTCGCCAGCATTTTTTTTAAAAGGGCGCGCCCAGCCGTCAGTGAGCGCGTGTCCATCAATGGAGGACAACATATGACAGATGACATATGGCTTCATGAAAAACTCCCAATAATCTTTGATGGTTTATAAATTCTTATCAAGTTGATCCACCTAATCGGCAGGCGGTCAGATTCGCGTAAGACTACCACATCTAATTTTTAGTATAGACGCCACCGTTTTAAGCGCGTCCGGATGAAGTCGGTAAAAATTGCACCCCGATATGAAGTCCCATCGCGTCGAGGATAGCCGACAAGCAGCGAGGGACGGGATTCCCATCTGATGACAACCTGCGGTAGAGCCGGGCCGTACTCAGGTGAGACGATTTAACCGTGAGTTTTACTGTCAGTTTTGATGTAAAACAGCGTCGGATACTTTCCATCAATCAGCGCTGCAGTCTTCGAATTCACTGGGCCAGACGCGCAGGTCGCTTAACAATCCCAACCGCACGCAGTTCACCAATCGGCTCATTCAACACATCAATCGTTCTTGGCGCTCTATATGCGCTCATGACCAGGTCGCGGGTGTGTTCCAGATGCGTGCGCCAAAACTTCTCGGCGGCGGCGGGCGTGCCGCTGCGCATCAGCTTCACCATTTTTTGGCGGTCTTTGATGCTGTCTTGACGTAGCTTGTCGACACTGGCTTTTTCGATTGTGCGTTCTGTTACATGCTCGTGCTGGCGGCGGATGATGTTGTAGATTAGTGAAGCGAGAAGATGGATCGTTTTGTTGCCGCAGTGGCGAGTAATAAGCATTGAGAACTCAGCGCTGAGATCGGCGTAGCGTATCAGATCAGACTGCGCGGCCTCGCGTGCTTCGGCGATGTTTGCCTCAAGCTCAGCTAAGGCGATGGGGTTGCGCGACGCCGCCAGCAATCCGGCGGCTGGTGGTTCAATGACGATGCGAGCGAGCCATATGTCTTCTAGTGTCGTGCCTTCGATTTGTAGAAACAGACCGACTTGGCGGGCCGCGGCACCGACATCGATTGAGTTCACACGTGCCCCACCGTGTCTGCCGCGGGCGATGGTGATGAGCGACTCAGATTCGAGAAGGCGCAACGCTTCGCGAAGCGTTGGACGCGAGATGCCGAATTCGATTTGTAGTACGTTCTCGGGATGTAACTTGTCGCCAGGTTTGAGCTTACCCGTGACAATTTGACGGCGTAATGCCTCTGCTACTGTAGCGGCGGCTTTTTGAGGTTTACGGGATACCGTAGTAGTGGTTTTGCGGGGCTTGGTTACAGTATTTGTCATGCAAATTATATTAGCACATGTCGTTATTAAACGATAAATGGAAAATCGTTTTAGGTAGATAAATTGGCCTGATTTTTTGACGATTTCAAACGTGAAAAAGCAAGCGTTTGTGTGCATTCCGTAAGCAGCGACGTTCACTACTTTTGAGATTAAATAATGGCAATGACAAGGCGAAAAAAGATGGGAACAATTACCCGAAGGCCACCATTTTTAACAAAAGATAATCCTTCTTTGCAATCGTTGACATTCGAAATATCAGTTTTCTTTTACCTATCTGGTGACAACAATGGGAGAACGCAAATTTCGCCACCGAATCCAGCAAGGCTAGTTCGCCATAAGGCGTTTGCGCATGCACAGCTAAAACAAATCGATCACCTAAAATGCAGCACAAGTCACCTAAAGCGATGCAACATCACGACATTGATTAAACAAATGTCGCTAGTTGCATCACAACCCAAAAAAGCCCGAATTTTCAAGATGCAGATTTACGCAGCGCCGCCAATGGGTATCGTCTTGTCCGAGCCGGTATGACGCGAGATATCTTCCTGTGTTGCTTCTTTGATGGTGCCATCCTCCTGGAGTTTTGCGATCTCACCTTCCGAATAGTGCAGTTCACGCAAGATCGCTGCCGAATGTTGCCCGAGCGCTGGCGCGTCGAAGCGTGTGTGTCCCGGTTCGTCCGTGAATCGGATTGGATTGCCGATATGGTCCCAGCCACGTTCATCGGTTATGACAGCACCACGCTGCCTGAAGTGGGCGTCTTCGAGCATTTCAGGCAGCGTTTGCACGGGTGCGAAGGGTATATCTCGACCCTTGAAATAGGCCACCCACTCGCTCTTGGTTTTAGTGCGAAAGGTCTCTGCCAGAAAGTCACGCACAGGATGTTGCCCCTTACCTGGCGGCAGCTTGCATATATCGATCAGATCGGGCCGGCCCAGCATGGTGAGAAGATTGACAGCGAATTTCATCTCTTGCCCGCCGAGCGCGATCCAGTCGCCATCCTTGGTAGCGTAAATGGCGTAGAGCGCGTTGCCGCCGAGCGAGCGCGCCTCGGGGACGTTAGGTTGACGTCTCCCCGCCATCGCTGTGTCGAGGTTGTTGGGAATAGCGGCAAGCAAGCAATCAGCCATTGCCATGTCGATAAAATCCCCGCGGCCGGTTTCTTTGCGACGAAGCAGCGCCATCATCACGCCTGAGAGCGTGACCATCGACGCCAGCATGTCTGCTGCCGGCAATCCGGGAATTGCAGGCTCGCCATCCCTGCCCCGGTTCAGCGACAGCACACCGGCCATCGCCTCAATCGCGAGGTCGTGGGTGGCGAGGTCACGGTACGGACCGCTCTGCCCAAAGGCAGAGATTGATGCATATACGATGTGCGGCGCGCGCGCGCTGATCTGTTGATAGCCGACGCCGATGCGGCCGGCCACGCCGGGCCGAAACGCCTCAATGACGACGTCCGAGACCTCGATCAGCCGCATCAATGCCTCCAGTCCGGCCGGTTGCTTTAGATCTAGCGCCAGGCTCTTCTTGCCGCGGCTGGAGTTGGCAAAGAATACGCTGACCCCGTCGCGCATCTCGCCAACGGCGCGAGTCGGCTCGCCCTCGTCGACTGACTCAATCTTGATGACCTCGGCGCCGTGATCGGCCATGAACTGCGTCAACATTGGTCCGGGCAGAAAGCGCGACAGGTCAATGACACGGATGCCTTCGAGCTTCATAAGTACTCCCTCTTGCTGTTAGTCCCCGCCGTCATCACAGCATCCGATTGTGCGCGTGATCCCATCATCGGGCGGATTTCCATGCATTTATATTGCAATGTGGTGTTGGTTCAAAATGGGGCGAATTCTTTCCCGAGTATGTCACGCGCAATGATGCCCAGATGCACCTCACGCGGTCCGTCCGCAGACTCCATTCCCAGACAATCCCGAAGTCGTTGCTCGAACGGCAAATCTTTCGCCCAACCGTAATGGCCGTGCAAACGCATACACGTATAAAGGACTTCGTTGGCCGCCTTCACGCCCCACCACTTGGCCATCGACGATTCTTTATCATGGCGCAGTCCCTTGTCCTTCAATGACAAAGCGCGGTAACACAACATACGTGCCGCCTCCAGCTTCGTTGCCTCCATTGCCAGTTCGTTTGCCACGCCTTGCCATTTTGAAAGTGAACGCCCCATAACTTGTCTGATCTTGACGTACTCGATTGTTTCGTCGAGGGATTTTTGGGCAGCGCCGATACAAGCCAATGGAACGAAATTGCGGTTGTAACCGATGATCGTCATCGCCCAGATGAAACCTTGGTTCTCCTCGCCGATCATATTACGTGCTGGTATCCGCACATTGTCAAAGAAGAAGCTACCCGCACGATCAATCCGTTGTCCCATGCGCTCGAAAGGCGTGGCGGTAACGCCAGGCGTGTCGGTTGGAACCAGAAAGAATGAAAGTCCCCGAGGTCCGGGTCCGCCGGTCCGAGCCGAGACGAACACCACCTTCGAGACCCCACAAAAGGTGATGCTGGTTTTCTCGCCGGTGATGATGTAATGATCGCCATCCTTAACTGCCTTAGTTGTGATGTTGCCTGCATCGGCACCACCGCCGGGTTCGGTGAAGGCCAGCGACATCATTTCGCCGTTGGCAATACGTGGAATCCACTCTTCTTGCAACTCTGGCGCCATGGACGAAGCCATTTCACCGAGGTGAATGGCGTTGCTGATGATGTACCGGATGTTATGGTCACAACGACCAATCTCCTCACACACGATCCCGCAGTCGACGAACGAATAACCCTGACCACCGTACTTTTCTGGAAGGCGCAACCGCAACAATCCCATATTGATCAGCTTGTCCATGAAATCCTTGGTCAGCCACTCACCGGTTCTGTCCCATCGCTTGTATTGGGTAAGAAGTTCCGCCTCAGCGTATTTCCTCACCGAATCGCGGATCATCTCTTGATCATCAGAATAACTAAAGTCCATTTGTCTTCTCCTTATGTCCATCATTTATAGATTCTCGCGGCCCTTGATAGTAAGGACCAGAGATAGGATGCTTCCACGGGGTGTAACCCTCTTTTTGGTATGCTTGCGGCCCCAACTTAAAATGCTTGGCCGCTTCCAGACTTTCTAAACCCGGAATGTTCGGATCGTAAAATGCATCCGGATGCATTGGTCTTGGGCCAGCCTTAGCCACGTGACCAAATACGGCGCGACCAATAATTTTCTCCAGCATCCATACGCAGTCGATGATCTTATCCAGATCCACGCCGGTATCGATGCCCAGTCCTTCCAGCATATGGATGACATCCTCGGTCGCCGCCATTCCCGATGCACGACCGTTCCCGCCGAATTGCCCGCCTCCGATTCCTCCGAGCGTTCCCTCAATGATCACAGTGTCGTCTTTATCCAGAGTGCGCAAGGCGGTATAAATCGCAGGCAGCGCCATGCCGCGCGCGTTATGCATATGCAGATTGAACTGTTTGACCTCGGGCCAACGAAGTTTGATTTTTTTGAGATCCTCCTCCATCTCGGGAGGCAAGCACCAACTCTGCGAATCGTGCAGTGCGATCTCAACGACGGCTATTCCGGCCGCATTTAACAAGGCCATTTGCCGCTCGAGAAAAGAAAAGCGATAATCCTGAGAAAACTTTCCCAAGAAGTTGGAACCCCACGCGGAGCCGATTCCAATGCGGGCTTTGCTGATGCCACGTTCCTTTGCATCCTGAATGACCTCTGGCCAACCTTCCATCATCTGCTCGACCGAGCGATTGACGTTTCTGCGCTGATGAACGTCGCAGATATCGAGAAACAGCGTACAGAACTCCTCTTCGATTGTCAGAGGGGGAGAATATTGCTCAGCGCGCTTCTTGGCCTTCTGATTGTGAATAAAGGTCAAGTACGTCACGCCCTCTTTCGGGTGGAATGCGCGCAACAGTTCCTCAAAGCAAGCCATCTGTGGAACGAAGAGCGGGCTGACAAAAGCGCCGACTGTTATCCGTTTCAAGCCGGTCTCGGAGAGTGCATCTAAAAACGCCACTTTGGCTTCCAGAGGAATGCACACGTCTTCTATTCCGAAACCTTCTCTCATCACCTCTTCGTTGTAAATCACGGTTGGCCAATTCACAGATGCGCTCCCAGTTTTCAGTCGTTTAATTTTCAGTCGTTTAACTTACTCCAGCGGCCACAGTTGTCGCATCTGCGCAATGGTCGGGGAGCGGATAATCAATCATCAAATCTAATTGTATAACTATTTAGATTATTGTGCGTTAAATCGTCTAACCTTATTTTCTAATATTTTTCACATAAGAAAATTAAGCTATTCAAATAGGCCAACTAGCGTCGCGCACTTTTCACCATATCACCATTTCGAAATGGTTTTTCGAGTGTGGCGCAATGAAATTTTTTTCTCAATTACCTCCCATCATGCTGTCATTCTTTAAACAACATTTGTCGCTTGATCAACTCCTCAATATAGATTGAGCATTCAGAGACAATTAATAACGATAGCCACCGGGGCCTAATTTTTAGAGACCTTTCTTTAGCGCCATCACCCCTACCAGCTTAGCTTACAGAGCTATTACCGTATTTTTTTACACGATGTGTGACTTCCAAAGAGATTGGAAACAGCGTCAAAAAAACAGGTACTTTGATCCACTCGCATGAAAACGATCAATCCATGACGTGATTGGATAATTGATCGGACACTATTTTTTTATATAAAGATTCTTTCGATGAAGAGAAAGAAATAGCCCGACAAACTGATAGGGCGTTTGCACAATTAAGTCCCAGTAACGCCTGTCATTTTGGCGTGTCGGACAACCTATCAAAAGGTAACAACATCATAAAATTGACTTTTTAAAAGTCCGCGGCTTCGGACCGAATCGGTTTATTATTACATCAGAAAGTTAAATAGTTATACAATAAAAAAATACCGCAGACCCGCAAAGGGCGCGGCGTTAATCAAGTTCAAGTTGATTTTTGAGGAGACAGCAATGGATTCATGGAATATCGGAAGAACAAACCGCAAGATTAAATTAGGAAAGGTATTGTCGTTGGCGTTGGCACTATCGCTGGCGAGCGCAGCGATCATCGCCCACGCCAGCCCCTATCCAAATCAGACAATCAAGATTATCGTGCCGTATTCGCCGGGTACCGGGAGCGACGTCATGGCCCGCACGATCGGCGAGAGCATATCCAGGAAATCACATGTATCAGTGATTGTCGAGAACCGGGATGGTGGAGGTGGTTTGATCGGCTCCCTGACTGCGTTGCAATCGGCACCCGACGGATACACAATTCTCATCGCCGCGAATCCATTCGTGATCGCACCGATCCAAAAATCTACACCGCCTTACGATCCGGTCAAAGACTTCGTTCCCATCGCAAAAGTGGCTACCATCCCTCTGGTGCTGGCTCTCTCCCCTGCTTTGCCGATCAATAATATAAAAGAGCTAGTGGCCTATGCCAAGGCAAACCCGGGTAAATTGAGCTATGCTTCCTCCGGTCCCGGCACAATCAGTGAACAGGAGATGGAGATTTTTAAACAGGCCACTGGCATTGATGTCGTTGAGATTCCGTACAAGAGCACTGCACAGGCTATGACCGACCTGCTCGGGGGCCACATTGCGTTGTTTCCCGTCGTGGTGCCTTTGGTGCAGCAGCATCTGCGCGCAGGAAAGGTGCGTGGGCTGGCTGTGTTTGACACCCATCGCTCGGCGCTTTTTCCAGATATCCCTCCCATTGCGGAAGGACTCGGCTTACCGACATATCTCCCGACGCCTGTCTGGTACGGTTTTGTAGCACCGGCGGGAACGCCAAAAGAAGTCGTAGCGACCCTGAGCGCCCTTATTAACGGCGCCATGCAGGATCCCGAAGTCAAAGAGCGTTTGGTCACAATGGGTGCGCAGTCGATCACCCCAACCAATGCGCAATTCACGGTCGACCTCAAAGCGGAATCCGAAAAGGCGAAGCAGCTCGCCAAGAGACTTGGCATCATACAATGACCAAGATTGGTTATCCCTCTCGGCACAGCAATAGCAATGCTAATTCATCACGTAGATATCTAATGAAATCACGCTCTTTGCCATGACACAACCTATACTCCACAAAGACACGCCCCTCAAACCAGCGCTAAAAGGAATACGCGTAATCGAGCTTGGCACCTTCATTTCTGCTCCGTTTGCCGCCACTCTATTGGCAGACTTTGGCGCTGATGTCATCAAGATAGAATTGCCAGAAGTGGGTGATCCTATGCGTACACTGGGCGCCTTTCCTTCCGACGGTGAAAGCGATAGCGGCTATTGGTGGTCAACAATCGGACGCAATAAACGGTCCGTCGCGCTCGATATTCGTACACCAGAAGGTCGCACCATCCTAGGCCAACTTCTTAAAACGACTGAACTTCTCATCGAAAACTTCCGGCCCGGAACGCTTGATCGATGGGGAATTACTTCGGCCTGGATGAAAGAGCAACGTCCCGACATTACCATCGTGCGTATTAGCGGCTACGGCCAAGACGGACCTTGGCGCGACACGCCCGGCTTCGACCGCAACGCCCAAGCCTTTTCAGGGCTGGTGTACGTCACGGGCGAAAAGGACACGGCACCGCAGCAAGCCGGATTGCCTGTTTGCGATTTCACCGCCGGATTATGGGCAGCCTTTGGCGCGGTCACCGCATTACTAGGCAAACATCTGCACAAAGAGAATGTTGGCGACGAAGTGGATCTGGCGCTCTATGAGACCATGATTCCCTTCCTGAAAGACATCCCGATGAAATACCGACATCAGGGAAAGGTGACGGAGCGCACCGGCAATACGCCCGACTACGTGTCTCCAGGTGGCGCTTACTTAACCGGCGACAATGAATGGATCTTCGTCAGCGGAACAGGTGACCGCGTCTTTGGTCGGCTCATGACCGTTGTCGGTCATCCCGAAATGCCGGAACAACCGATGTTTAAACTCAACAAGGATAGAGTCACGCATCGGCCGTTGCTCGACGCCGCCATCAACGCATGGTTGAAAACTCGCACAACCGAAGAAGCACTCGCCGCTTTTCAACTGGCAGATGTTCCTGCGGTAAAAATTCAAAGTATTGATGATTTGATGCATCACCCGCAAGTGATCTCACGCGGCAACTTTATCGACGTGCCAGATCATGACCGTGGCGACGTATGCCTTACGTCACCGGTTCCCAGACTGTCACGCATGCCCGGCACCATCCGCTGGGCCGGCCAGCATTTGGGTGAGTCAAACCAAGAGGTTCTGCAGGGTGAATTGAATTTGTCCGAAGACACCTTGGCTGATCTGCGCGAGCGTAAGATAATTGGTCGTTAGGTTCAACATATTAGGAATTACTAATAAATGCTGAATATTAGGTATTACTAATATTCAGCGAAATATTTGCTATCCACTTTTTATGTTGCATGGCCCCTACGTGAACGTTTTTTTGACGCTTCACTTCAAGCAAGCCGTACTGAATCATTAATCTGCACATGAAAGAAATACGTCATGCGCGTTTTGACTTATACCCAAACGCGTAACAATCTTAAAAGCGTTAAAAGCGTTAAAAGCCTATTAGATAGCGCAATCGATAACACACACGTTATTGTCATACAAAGGCGCGGGGTGAGGACGCAGTCCTTACTCATTAAATTTCCCCCAAGCTACATACCAATATAACTCCCAAGACTCCCCCTCCGTCGCGTAGAATTAAGCTTCATTTATGCCAAGTAAGGGATGTCGCGGATGCACAACCTTCACACCAATTTGGATGCTTTTCCTCCGGCCGGTGGCATCAAACTGTCGGAATTGATCGGTTCGCTTAGCTATGCACTTGACATCACGGAAGGTCAACCGCCCGGGCATTGTATGCGTTGCTGCTGGATTGGAATGCACATTGGGCGTGAGCTGGGGCTTTCTGAGGACCAGCTATGGGATCTTTACTACACCTTGCTGCTGAAGGACTTGGGCTGCAGCAGCAACGCCGCACGCATCTGCGAGCTGTATCTCACCGACGACATTAACTTCAAGCGTGACTTTAAAACTGTCGGTGAAAGTCTACCGCAGGTGCTTAAATTCGTTCTCAACCATACCGGCCTTAAGGCTGGACTAGCCGACCGTTTTCGTAGTGTGTTGACGATCTTGCGCGACGGTAGTCAAATTGCGCGCGAATTGATTGCCACCCGCTGCCAGCGCGGTGCCGAAATCGCACGGCTGTTGCGATTTTCGGAGGCTGTCGCTGGCGGTATTTATAGCCTGGATGAACACTACAACGGACAAGGTAAACCTGATGGATTGGCGGGCGATGCCATACCTGTTTTTGCCCGTATTGCACTGATGGCGCAGGTCATTGATGTCTTTCTTACAGCCGATGGCATTGAGGCAGCAATCAACGAAGTACGCCTACGCTCAGGTCGCTGGTTCGATCCACAGTTAGTCCAAGCCTTTGAACGCGCAGCCCAAGCCAGTGAATTCTGGTCTACCCTGATCGCGCCAGATATCGCGCCAGCAGTTCTTGCGCTTGAGCCCAGCAGCTATGAAGTGCCAGTTGACGATGATTACCTTGATGATATTGCCGCCGCTTTTGGTCAGGTCGTCGATTCTAAAAGTCCCTACACTAGTGGTCACAGCACACGGGTAGCGTTTTATACGGATTTGATTGCCGAAGCGCTCGGGCTCTCCCTCGCCAGGCGCCGATGGCTGAAGCGTGGCGCGTTGCTGCATGATGTAGGAAAGCTGGGTGTCAGTAACAGTGTGCTGGATAAGGCAGGCAAACTTAATGCAGAAGAGTGGGTAGCAGTGAAGCTTCATGCCACCTACACCGAAACCATCTTATCGCGCATTGGCGCTTTTGCCGAACTGGCGCGGGTCGCCGGAGCGCATCATGAGCGACTGGACGGGCGCGGCTATCCTCGCGGAATCAATGCCGACGAGATCAGCCTTGAAACACGCATCATTACAACCGCCGATATTTTTGATGCCATTACCGCCGATCGCCCTTATCGCGGGCCAATCCCAGTACCGCAAGCACTAGAGATGATGGCCGCAATGGTCGGTAGCGCAATCGACAAGCAATGCTTTGACGGACTGAAAGCTGCACTGAAAAACTTATCCACCCAGCCCGACGTTCCCGACACTACCGAATTAATAGTCTAAAGCCAGCCAACCAAGTCGCTCTTCAATCGTCATCGCTTCATTATTAAACACGATGCTGACAAATCTAGTGCGTGCAGACATGTAAAGCTGATAGGTGAGATTAGTACAAACTGAATCACATCAACCATGACGGCTGTTGATGTTGCGGTTGCGGTTGCGGTTGCGGTTGCGGTTGCGGTTGCGGTTGCGGTTGCGGTTGTTTTTGAATTTGCTTTTGCTTTTGCTTTTGCTTTTGCTTTTGCTTTTGCTTTTGACGTACCCCGACATAGATGCTGCCAAGTTTTTCGGCTGTTAGTCGGGAATTGTTGGAAGACATGTTTGAGCGAAGCGAGTTGGTCTTTCAACCCGACTGACGGTCGAAAAACTTGGGGACCCGAAGGGCGGCGTCTCTGCGGTCGCCTTTTCTTTGGTTACTGTTCTTTTGGCGAAGCAAAAGAAAGTAACTGGCTGTCGGGCCACCCCCGACAAGCATCCACGGAGCGCCAGCCGTTCAAGTTATCAACGACATTGAAATAATCATTTGCCAAACAATGCGCCATCGGCGCGTAGAAAAACAAAGCCTAATTTGTTGGGCAAATCGGCAAACAACAAAAGCTAGAAAATCGAGACTTCAAAAAAAAGCGATGATGCTTTATACTCATTTCGTCCCTAAAAAAAAGGGACCGGGTTGGTAGCCCGATTCAACAAAGGCGTACAAACGGCGTAAAGCCGTTTTTCTGTGTGCGTTTGCCATTGTGCGCCCTCACGGGGCGGCAGTGGTAGAGAGGCTTCGGCCTGCCGCTTGCCTTTGTTGACGGTCTACCAACTCTGCCATTTGCCGCCCACCCGCTTGGTAGCGAGTAGCGGTATAACCAACAAAGGAACCGTCGATATGCTTAGCAGAACCTCGTTTACACATTCCCGTTCGCAAACGATCCCACACCCTTCCCCTTCACCAATCCCAACAGCACCCTCATCATTCACCTCCAAGGTGCAATCATGAGCAAGCCTGAATTCAACCCATCCTCCTCCAAACCACCAATCGAATCATTCCACAAGTCATTCTCATCGCTAACCCCAACATTAAAAGGCGACCGAGAAGCCGAATTTTACGCCCTGACGTTAGACATCTGCCAAGGCATAAAAACCTGCATCAACCTAGCCCACTTAAGCAACACAGATCGCGACGACAACACAATGCCGACCCTCGACATCTTGGACACGGAAACCTTACTGCGCCTTGCATTGTCCTCATCTCATCTGCTATCAGAACTGGCAGCACGTCGTATCGACGCACTAAATGATCACGCCCTGACAAAGCCCGAATAACATCACCGTATCCGAATACGGACGTAAAAGATAACTGATGCGTATTCTGGTCAACGTGACCGCTCATTCTGGCCGATCGTGACCGCTGCGCCTGCGATGTTGTTACGCGGTT